>NZ_BAAACW010000058.1:0-16725 GCF_039521845.1 Alkalibacterium iburiense | reverse complement strand
ATCCTATTTGGGAATATCATACCTTCGAACAGGAATAATCTGATTTTTCATAGAACTTTTGGCATTACCAAATGTTTTAGCCTTTAACGGCTCCGCCCATTCCGTTTACTAAGTGTTTTTGGGCGATTAAGAACAAGATAACTGATGGAATAAGAGCAATAATACTTCCGGCTGCTAGGGCGCCGTAGTGAATATTATACTCTCCCATCATAAAGCTTAAACCGACTGGTAACGTAAATTTCGCATGGTTACTTGTCAGCATCAATGCCAAGATAAATTCGTTCCAGGCATAGACGAAAATGTTGACACTTGTCGCTACAATACCTGGTCCTAAAAGAGGCAGTAGCACTTTGGTTAAGGATTGTAATTTAGTCGCTCCATCAATTGATGCCGCTTCTTCCAGTTCGGCAGGTATGCTTGCGATAAAGCCACTCATAAGTATGGAGTTAAAAGGCACTTGGACGGTTGTGTAAATTAAGACGAGACCAAACAGATTACTTGTTAAACCTAAATTACTGAAAATAATAAACAGTGGAATAATTAGCATGGATTTAGGAATAAACTGTGTCGCTAGAAGCACGAGCATCAAGAAACGCTTTCCAGCAAAGTCGTAACGTCCGAGTGCGTATCCTGCTAGGATAGATAGTAAGACCGTTAATAGGACGGTGCTTATCCCTACAATTAAACTGTTTCCGAAGAAGGTATCGAAACCGACATTCGTCCACGCTGTTATAAAGTTGTCAATGGTTACATTTGACGGCAAATATTCAACGACTGAAGAACCGATGATGTCACTTTCAGGCTTTAAGGCTGTATTCAATGTCCAATAAATAGGAAACACAGACCATAAAAGCATCAGCAGCATCGGTATGTTAAAGGTTAACACACGATCGAGTTTTTTGTTTTTTCCCATTCTTTTATACCTCCTCAAACTTGGACACTTTTAGATAGACGGCAGCGAGAATCGTTAAGATTAAGACTGCGACAACTGTCATGGCTGATCCATAACCAAAGTTCGAACCGTTTACAGCTGTGTTTACTATATACATAGAGAATGTCATAGTTGAGTTTGCTGGTCCTCCACCTGTTAAGTTATAGATTAAGTCGACATTGTTAAAGGTCCATACTGTTCGTAATAATGTGGTCAAGACAATCGTCCGTTTCAGCTGCGGTAAAGTAATACTGACCAGCTGCTGAAAGCGCGTGGCTCCATCCACTCGTGCCGCTTCGTATAATTCTTCTGGTATGTTCTGTAATGCAGCTAAGAGAGTTACCGCAAAGAAAGGAATCCCTCTCCACAACTCCGCAATAACGACCGCCGTGAAAGCAGTACCCGTACTAGCTAAAAAGGCTGCCGGTCTGTCAATAATACCCAAACGCATTAAAATGTCGTTTAAGACCCCGATATGTTCGTTGTAGATTAACATCCAGATAACAGACGTTAAAACACCTGAGATGGCCCAGGGTAAAAAGGTCAAGGAACGGATGACGCCTCTGCCTGCAAATTTTTGATTCAATATTAAGGCAACGGCTAAGCCGAATACAAGTTGTAAGGAGACTTGGGTGCCTACCCATTTGACACTGTTCCATAGACTTGGAAGAAACATGTTGTCTTCCGTAAATAAGCGGACATAGTTCGATAGCCCAGCAAAACTATCATAAAATGGTGCGGCTATATTATAGTTTTGGAAGCTGTAATAAAAGACTGTTAACATTGGATAAAAAAGAAAAGCCAAAATAATAATAAATGCAGGGGCTAAAAGTAAATAAGGGACCCAATTTATTTTCAGCTTTTTCTTTTTCTTTTCTTTCATATTTTGCTCAATAATTGTTCTTTGCATATCTTTCCCTCCTACACCCAAAGATTAACAGAAAGCGCTTCCTAGCTAAATTCAATATCTTACGCTGAACCTATAATATTTTAAGGTATTTTATGAAAACGATATCAAAGAGCAAATTATTATAATAAACGACACGGCCACTTTTGCATCCATGCGGTCGTGTCTCCTCTATTTATTGGCTTTCACTCTGTTGCTTTTTGTAAGCGGTCGGCGTCAAGCCTGTATACTTTTTGAATGAACTGCTGAAGTAGTAGGCATTTTGATAGCCTACTTCACCTGCTATTTCGTAGGTCTTCAAAGACGCTTCTTTTAAGAGCTGTTTGGCTTTCTCCATTCTCTTCTTTAAAAGGTACTCCGTAAAATTCATCCCTACTTCTGCTTTAAACTGCTGGCTCAAATAAGGAACGGTGACATGTATTTCTTGCGCTAAAGTATTAAGATTGAGTTCAGGGTCTTTATAGTAATCGTCGACAATGTTTTTTGCCCGTGTAACGACTGAGTCTTCTGTGAGTCTTTTTTCTTCAGCTGAAAGTCTTTCCTGCCACTTATCGAGTAATCCTTTTATATGTGCATAGAGTTCATCCTTATTCTTTGCGGCTACAATTCGTTCAAGTAGCTCAATTTGATTCGTGTCTTCTTTATCAGTCGCTGCAAACTGATGGATTCGTTTAGAAATAAATGTACTTAAATTAACGCCTATCTTTTTGTTTTCACTTAATGTGAAAGTGTCTGTTTTAAATAAACGTATAAACGATTCAATCTGTTCCAGCTCTTCTTTATGATTTTGAGTGAGTTGAGCAAGCGAATGCGTTTCCTCTGTATCGCTACTATCAGCTAGCTTGCTCATCCTCTCCATTCTCACTTCTAACAAGGCTTTTTTAATATCTGTCCTTTTATCATAAACCGACGACTGAATCATTTGAAAGGCCGTACCCTTTTCTTTTTCTAATTCTTTGACGCTGTTTTTAATCTGAACTAATTGATCGTAAGCATCGTGGGTAACAGCTGCTAGAATAAACAATTCCGTTCCATGGAAAGGAATGACTTTTATCGTGTTTGTTTGGGTAACAGGTACACTCTTTTTATAAAGAGCCTCAAGCCAGTCCTGTTCAGGAACTGAAATCGTGTAGACAACAAAACTGGAAGCCTTAAGGGACAAGTCTAATTTTTCCAGCTGTTCATTTATTTCTTCATCCGTATAGTGGGACTCACTGTATAGCAAGTCAGATAAAAAAGCTTCTTGAAGTAAAGGCAGTGAGGTGGCTAACTGTTCACTTTTACTGTTTTCCTTTTGCCACGTGTCCAGAGCTTGTTTTGCTTTATCTAGAAGTTTTGGTAGTTTAACCGGTTTAAGTAAATAATCATCCGACTTAAGCAGCAGGGCTTCATGCAGGTACTCAAAGTCATCATAGCCAGTTAAAAATATAATGCGGGTGGGTTCTAATTTTTCTCTTACCTGTTTAGCTAAATCTATGCCACTTACAAACGGCATGTTTATATCTGTAATCAGTAAATGAGGCTTCTCTTCTTCAATGACTGTTAAGGCATCTTGTCCATTCGAGGCTTCTCCGACGACTTGCGCACCGATACTTTCCCAATCCGCTTTCAATAGAGCTTTTCGTATAATTCGATCGTCTTCAGCAATCACTACTTTATACATGTCATTCTCCTTTAATTTTAGGAATGCGTAATAAAATCTGAGTATATTCTCCGTATTCACTGTCAATCACTAAACCGTATTTTTCACCATAGCGATTTTTAATTCTAATATGGACACTTCTCAATCCGACTCCTGTTTCAGTCTCACTATCTGTTAAATAGGGAGCAGACAGTTCTTCTCTTATCTTTGATAGCTTCTCTTCTTTAATCCCTTTCCCATTGTCCCAGACTGAAAACACAATATCCCCATCCTCTTCTTTACAAGTCAATGAAATAAGGCCTTTTTTACGGTCATTCATCACACCATGGTAAATAGCATTTTCGATTAAGGGCTGAAGGCTTAACTTGACAATATAGTATGGATACCATTTTTTAGGGATGTTTATCGTGTAATCAAAGAAATCGCCATATCTTGTTTCCATAATGGTTAAATAACTTTCCACATTCTGTAACTCTTCTTCGAGCTGTATGATTTCTCTGCCTCTACTTAAACTGGTTCTAAAGAAATCCGAGAGCTGGGTAGTCATCTGACTGGCTTCTTCATTCATCTCCATATCACTCAAGCCTTTTATAGCCGACAAAGTGTTATATAGGAAATGCGGACTAATCTGAGAGTGCAGCAAAGCGACTTCCAGCTCCATTCTCTCTTCTTGAGACAAAGTGACTTCTGTAAATAATTCTGTATTTCTTTCAATTAATTTATTGAAGGATTCATATAGTACAGCTAATTCATCCGGCACCGTTTCTGGTTTCTCAATTTTTTCATCAAAAGTTTCTGTCCCGAGCATTTTTTCAGACAGCTCTTCTATCGGATTAGAAATATATCGCTTAATCATTCTTAACAGTAAAAAGGCTAATAGAGCGATAAAGAGAGAAAAGATAATAATCACCCAGCTTAAGGTGCTCTCTGAATTAAATATAGTCGGCTTGGGTGTCACAAGAGCTAAAGCCCAGTCATTAAAATTCACAGGGCTTTGCTGGACATAATAACTTCCTAAGGATTCGGTACTTATTTCTTGCACTTCCTGGGTCCCAACCCCTTCCAAGTACTGAGCATGGATCTGTTGGTTTAAACCATCGTATACATTTGAATCTTCTGTTGTGTAATAACTTTGACCGGACATCAGAAGCATATAGCCCTCTTCCAAAGAGAAATCATCTAAAACGTTCTCAATAAAGAATGTATTGAGGTAGATGAGCACGACCCCCACTTCGTTCCCGTAAAAATCACTCACTAAATGGCCAATCGCTTGAACGTCTCTTTCCGAATCGAGCAAGGGACTGGTATGATTCCCCACCCAAAAATACCCTTCATTATGTTCGTATGAAGAGAAGTCGTCCAGCTCTATATCTATATTGTTTCTAATCCCCCGTTCTTCATTGTAAACTAACTGGAAATCATGCAGGTTTATGTAGATGGAGTCTACTAAGTAAGAATTCGATCCGTATAATTCATCCATTTCCTCTGTTAACTGAATATAGTCACCTGGCGTAAGGGCTTGTCCATTAGCCAGCTTCGTTACACTGTTTTGTTGAATAAACGTATAGAACTGCTCGAAGATGTCTCTATACACATAAGAGATGAACTCATTTTTTTGGGTAACAATATTTTGCATCGTATCAATCGTCGTTTCCGTCAATTGGTTGGTCGCCGCAATATAAAAGACGCTCGCTGTAAATACAATAAATAGAATACTCAATATAAGATAAAAGAAATTAATCGTTTTACTAAAGGAACGAAATAAAGCTTTTTTCATTTGCACTAAAAGTAACCTCGCATTCTGTATTGAAAAGGTTATCATTCCACTAGAAAAGATATTAAAAAGCCCTTTATGGGAGGGACAAATAATCTATCCCATAAAGGACTCCATTAACCATAGTCTATTCATTACTACAGAGAATTCTTATTTCTTGCTGAATTCTAGCTTGGCTTGTTCGTAACTTTCTAAAGTCCCAATGTCATATCGCTTGCCTTCGAATAAATACGCATGCACGGGCTTATGCTGGATAAGATACGGAACAAAGTGTCCAGGTGCGTCTGGATTATTGCCTGCTTCTAAATAGTCTTTAATTAAAGGTAAGGTTTCTTTTTTGTATAAGTAAAAAGCAGGGACACAATAATTCGATTGGGGATTATCTGGTTTTTCAACAAAAGATAAGACCTCTTGATTCTCATCCAATTCCACTACGGCTGCTCTTTTTAACTGGGCTTCATTTTCTTCATGGTAAGAAGTAATGCAGTCCGTTTCCTTTTCTTCAAAGTACTGGGCAAAATCTGTTAGTTCAAAGTCAAACAGATTGTCGCCTGCTAAAATCATAACGTCATCATCTAACTGCAAGGTTTCACTGACAAACTGAATATCGCCAATGGCTCCCAGGCGGTTGTCATTGGTCGTTGTCCCGTCATTTAACACCGTTAGTTTTTTTGTATAGGACGCACCATTCGCCCAGTCTTGGAAGTGAGTAGTGAATTTTTCATTCGTCACTATGATAACTTCATCAATCGATTCGACTTTGTCTAATTTTTCAACAATATGGTCTAAAATGGTTTTGCCGGCCACTTCCAGTAAGGGTTTCGGCTGGTTTTTGGTTAAAGGATACAGGCGTGTGGCGTAACCTGCGGCTAATACAATGGCTTTCACTTTACATCCACCCTTCTAAATCTTTGACCAAGCGGGCTCCATCATCTGTGTGACTAAAGTTGACCGCAAAGTCATCTTTGTATGCTGGGTGCTTAGTTGTGTATTCTTTTTCCATTTTTTCTTTTATGCTGTCTTTGTAAGCCGGGTTAACCAGGCCGATAACGGCTCCGCGGTAACCTGCCCCGCTTGGTCTTGCTCCGTATACGCCTTCAGAGTCTTTTAGGATATCAAAGATCGTTTTCATTTCTGGTATACCTGATTCGTATTGGAAGAAGGAGCTTTCTCCTGACTCAAACATATACTGTCCAAACGCTGCGATATTTCCTTCAGCCCAAGCTTTTGCGCCTTTGTTGACGCGGTCTTGTTCTGTGTAAAAATGAGCGGCACGCTTACGGAAACGTTCAGGTAACTGATCTTTGTATTCTTCGTATACACTGGACGGTATGTCACGTAGATGAACACGCTCAAGAGACGGGGATGGGTCCATGCCGCTTAAGTCTTGGAGTATCCACCCGGCTACTTTCAGTTCATCTGTTCGGTTATTAAAGTCGGTACTAATTAGTTGTTTAGATATGCCTGAGTAGACGATGATCACTTCAAACTCCGGCGTATTTTCACCTTTAGGAATGAGTTCATATTCATTAGTCGTACAATCCATCACCATCAATTGATTGTTCATACTAAGTATATTTGCGGACTGATCTAAAATACCGTTTTTCAGACCGATAAACTGGGTTTCTACCCAGTGGCTGTACTGAATGAGCTCCATTTTTGACAGCTCGATTTCATTCGCATCTGCTAAAGCCATTAAGTAAGCTGTTGTGACGGCTGCAGAAGAACTTAATCCCCCTATAGGCAACTTCCCGCTTACTACGCCTTTAATGCCTTTTCTTAAAATATGGTCTTGTTTAAGGGCTTGTACGGCTCCTCTTAAATACGTTCCCCAAAAACCTGGAACATATTCCATTTCATGGTCTAGGTGAAACCATTCTTTATCTGGGAAGTCTAAACTTCTTACTTTTATGTACCCATCGTTACTTGGTGAGTAGACGAAATCCACGCTTGAATCCAATGTCATTCCTGATACTTTCCCTAATTGGTGATCGGAATGCGCTCCTAATGGACAAATACGCAAAGGTGATTTGACTGCTCTTATGTCCCTTTCGCTGTAGTCTTTTTTAAAGGCTTGAATAATGTCTTTCATACTCTTGTCCCTCCTTATCAAATCATATCTTCTATATTACCATGAAAGCGGGTAAATGTTTAGATTTATTGTGACTATCTAATCAAAAAATAAAAAAAGCCAACTCATATTAACATTAAGAGTTGGCCTGATTTTTAGTTTTTATAGTAGTCTTTATACCATTCTACAAACTTCTCTAAGCCTTCTTCAATTGTGGTAGACGGCTTGAAATTGATATCTCTTTCCAAGTCAGATACATCAGCGTAAGTTCTCACAACATCACCCGGTTGCATTTCCATATAATTCTTCTCAGCTTCTACTCCTAGAGCAGATTCTAAGGCATTAATAAATCGCATGAGTTTAACTGGGTTATTGTTTCCTATATTGTAAACTTTATAAGGGGCAAAACTAGAACTCAAATCATCTTTCGTTTCATCCCAATCTTTATTGGCTTTTGGCGCTTTTTCAATCAAGTTTTCTATACCTTCTACAATATCATCAATGTAGGTGAAGTCGCGTTCCATTTGTCCGTGATTGTAGACATCTATCGCTTCGCCTGCTTTAATTTTGTTAGTAAACTTAAAGTAAGCCATGTCCGGTCTACCGTACGGGCCATAAACAGTGAAGAAACGTAAGCCTGTTGTTGGTATATTATATAAATGACTATAGGTATGGGCCATTAATTCATTGGACTTTTTAGTAGCAGCATAAAGGGATACCGGATGATCCACTTGATGGTTCGTTGAAAATGGCGCTACTTTGTTTCCACCGTATACTGAACTTGAGGAAGCATACAGTAAATGTTCTACTGGATAATGACGACACGCTTCTAGAATGTTCATCATTCCAATCAAGTTACTGTCAACGTAAGCATAAGGATTATCAATGGAATATCTTACCCCCGCTTGGGCTGCCAAGTGAATGACGTGCGTTGGCTTTTCTTTTTCAAAAAGATTGTCCATATCTGCTTTATCTTTTAGATCTATTTTATGAAAAGTAAAGCCTTCACGCTTATTTAAAATTGCCAGACGGTCTTCTTTTAGTTGTGGATCGTAATAATCGTTCATATTATCTAATCCAACAACTGTTATGTCTTTATCTAAGAGTGCTTGGGATAAGTGGAAGCCGACAAAACCGGCTGCACCAGTGACTAGTATTTTCATTTGCTCATCTCTTTCTTGTGTTTTATATGTACCGTTAAATTATAACAGGATACTCCTTTTGAGACAAATGCGAAAAGCTGTCTCTGCCGTTACAGTATTCAGTTTTTCATTAGCTCGATTAACTCATCAATAAATATTTTCTGAGTTGAATGAGTTATGGGTATCTCAATCAACTCATCCAATATGTCAGACTCAGTTCATTGAGTTGGAGCTATTTCGTTCAACTCACTCGTTATTTTTATCTGAGTAGAGTAAGGTTTGATTATTCATTCGAAAAAAGAGCCTTCAAAAAACGAAGGCTCTATTATTTTTCTACTAATTATTATTATATAAATCTCTCGTGTAGACTTTGTCTTTAACATCCATAATATCTTCAGTTAAACGATTAGCTACAATAACGTCTACTTCATTCTTGAATGATTCTAGATCATTATTTACTTTAGAGTTGTAAAAGGTTTCTTCTTCAAGTACTGGTTCATAAACCACAACTTCTATTCCTTTTGCTTTGACACGTTTCATGATTCCTTGAATAGAAGACGCACGGAAGTTGTCCGAGCCAGATTTCATCACTAATCTATAAATTCCAACTTTTTTAGGATTCTTTGCTATAATTTGCTCAGCTACAAAATCCTTCCTAGTACGGTTTGAATCTACTATTGCTCTTATTAAGTTATTTGGCACTTTGTCGTAGTTAGCTAGTAACTGTTTCGTATCTTTCGGCAAGCAGTAGCCACCGTAACCAAATGAAGGATTATTATAATGATCTCCAATGCGTGGATCAAGTGAGACACCGTCAATAATTGACTGAGTATCTAATCCATGTACTTCTGCGTAAGTGTCTAACTCATTGAAATAGGCCACTCTAAGAGCTAGATAAGTATTAGCAAACAGTTTAACTGCTTCGGCTTCAGTTGACTCCATCAAGAGGACATTTACATCATCCGCTTTTGCACCTTGTACTAATAAGTCAGCGAATACTTGAGCACGTTCGGACTCCTCGCCTAAAATAATTCTGCTAGGATATAAGTTATCGTGCAAGGCATTGCCTTCTCTTAAAAACTCAGGGGAGAAGATTATTTTATCTGTATTGAATTTTTCTCGAACTTCTTTCGTGTATCCAACTGGAACCGTCGATTTAATTATCATTATAGATTCAGGACTATATTTGATAACATCCTCAATCACAGATTCAACTAATGATGTATCAAAATAGTTCGTTTTATCATCATAATTAGTCGGAGCTGCAATTACAACATATTCAGGATTATCAGCATATGCTTCTTTAGGATCTGTTGTCGCTACTAAATCTAACTCTTTATTAGCTAGATAATCAGAAATTTCTTTGTCGACTATTGGAGAATTTTTTTTGTTTATCAGTTCAACTTTTTCTTCAATTACCTCCAGAGCTTTTACTTTATTATGTTGAGCCAATAACACTGCATTGGATAAACCAACATATCCCATTCCTACTACTGTAATATTCATATAATTCTTCCTTCCATTATTTAATCATTTCTATTATAACTCAATGTGAAATTTATCACAACATAATTATAAAGGGACACTTTTCAGTGTCCCTTATTTTTAATTTAATTCTAGTTCAGACTTTAAATGAGAACTTACGCGATTGATTTCTTCATCTGGAATAATTTCATAGTAGATACCATTTATCATTTGTCCACTACCTGATAACTGGACTTGTTCAACATTAGATACTGAACCACGATAATTATTAAACATGTCTACCATGTCATCGAAATTCATGTTCGTTTTCATGCTGTCACTCATACTTCCTAAAATAGTACGGTAATTTAAGATGGAGTCAAGTGAGGCAATGCTGCGCATCGTTCCTTCAATCACTTGCCTTTGTCTATGCTGACGACCGTAGTCTCCTTCAGGGTCACTTTTCCTCATTCTGGAATAGGCCAGAGCTTTTGAGCCATCCATATGAGTAGACTGACCTTCTACGAATGAATACTCTCCTGATGAAAAGGATATAGGTGGAATAACACTAATTCCGCCCACAGCATCCACTATCTGTTGCATACTTTCCATATTCACGGAAACATAATAATCCACTGGCACATCAAATAGATTTTGAACGGTATTCATAGCCATACTTGTTCCACCGAATGCGTATGCATGGTTGATTTTATCCTTATGACCTCGACCGATAATTTCTGTATATGTGTCACGAGGGATACTGACTATACTTGTTTTATTGGTATTCGGGTTCACAGTTAAGAGCATCATTGTATCAGAACGACCTGTTTCAACTCTTCCCATGTCTCCCGTATCTATTCCCATAATTAAAACTGAGAATGGATCTTCACCGTCATCTACTACAACTGGTCTTTCTTGACGGCTGGTGTGCTGCTCTTGACCTTCCACTTCTTCATACATCTCACCGGTTGTTGCTTGCAGATCATTATAAACCTGCCATACCACATATCCCCCAGCTACTACGAATAATGTTAAGAATACTAACAGTACCTTTAATACAATTCTCCAAACTGATTTTTTTCTTTTCTTTTTATAGTTTCTATTCACTCTAGAATTTTGATTCATTCGAAACCTTCTCTCATTATGAAATAATATCTATTGATAATTGTACCAGTTTTATCCATTAGTACAATTAGGAAAGTGTGAAGTTTTTCTTAAATCATTCTATTAATTTGACTGTGTAAATAAGCTCTCCTGTTATTCTACCAGAAGAGCTTATTTTCTATATATTAATTGTTAAAATAATGATTTACTCCGTTAACTAATCCGCGTAATAACTGATTTTGATAGGAAGGATCTGTTACTTTTCTTAATTCTGCTGTGTTACTCATAAATCCTAATTCAGGAATGATCGCTGGCATCGTAGTTTCTCTTACAACCACATAAGCTCCTCCGAACACACGTCTGTAATGAGCATTGGTTTGGCTGATTAGAGAGTTTTGCACACTGTGTGCCAACTTCTTACTTTCAGCAATTCTATGAGCATTATTGTGCATAGCCTGATTTATAATAGGAGGATAGTTTGAACTTGGTTTATAATAAATTGTTTCAATACCATGTACGCTGCTATTCCCTACTCCCATACTATTGTGGTGGATACTTATAAATATATCTGCATCGGTATTGTTTGCCATTCTGGCTCTCTCTACCATACTTATGGTTTTATCGTTTTCTCTAGACATAATAACGTTATAGCCTTGAGCTCTCAGGGCATCTCTTAATTTTAATGACATTGAAAGGTTTAAATCTTTTTCGTTGATTGTTCTGCCATTTAAAGTTCCACGAGCACCTGGATCTTGTCCTCCATGACCAGGGTCAATAAAGACGATTTGATACACTTTTTCAAAAGCATTTTTAATATTATTACTTATTGTTTGATCTCCACCTAGTAGTGTAAATCTTGTCAATCTTCGGTTTCTAGCATATTGTTGAGCTTGTTGAAGATCGGCTGGATTATCTCTAACTAAAAGAACACCAGTATTATTTCTACTTGCGAGTACAGATGCAGTTAAAACGTCCGCAAAAGCATTGCCATGTCCTACAAAAATCTGATTCCCACTTATACCCCAATGGTTTAAAACTCTTTGATTGACTTCATAACGGTTTTTTCCAGAAAGTCGTGTGACATTATTTACTCTAGATTTTAACTGGTTTTCAGTATTAGCACTTATGGATTGAGGACCACCAATAATTCTCCAATCCTTAACCTGATTCGCTATAATGTTCACTTCTGGGTGAAGTTCATTTGCTCGAGTTAAAAGAATCGGTTGCTTATATCTTCCAGCTACAGATGAGATACTAACAGCATCAGCGTAAGCATCGCCATTTACTAAATGAGCAGTTGATGGTCCTCTTAAGGAAATTAATTCTTCTGCTATCATTCTAGATGTATCATAACGATTTCTTCCAGCTATACGTCTTACATTTAAACCTTGGCTACGTAACTTGCTAATAACTTGTTCTGGGACAGAATCAGGTCCGCCTAATATAACAACATTCTTTGCTCTTAAACGGTTGATTTCATTTATTGTTGCATTAGATATATCTCTTTCATTAACTAATAACATTGGAGCGTTATAATGAGCGGCAAGCGGCGTACCGGATAAGGCATCAGTGAATCGGTAGCCATTTGCAATAAAGACTGTATCGCTTCTATTCCATCCTCTTTTACTAATGTTAATAGCTACTTCGATACGATTTTTACCCGTTATTCTTTCTACTGACGAACTATTGCTTGAACTAGTAGACACTTGGTTTAATGCCATGCTAGTCGAAAAAGTAGACATTCGTGAGTCTCCTTCAGACTGAATCCCAAGTAACATCTCGATTAGCGCTTCATTATTTTGAGATCCATACTCTGCGGGGTTAAAACCATTATGATTAGATTGAATAACTTTATTCTGATCTATGTAAAGTTGGAACCCATCAATGTTTTCAACAATTTCTTCTGCTGTAAGTAGATGATAATCCGTTAGAAAGTTTTCAAAGGCTGAACCAATAGTCCCTAGGTCATCCATATCTTTATGGAAATACAGTCTTATTTCAAACTTCTCAAGATTTTGATCAAGCAGATTGTTATCTTCTACATTGGATTCGTTATCGTTTTGATTAATGTTATCTTCTTTTACTTCACCTTTATTTTCGGGGTCTTCCTCAATTACTTGAGTTTTTTCTTCTGATTTATTATCTTCTTGCAATTCCACATTAGTAGTTGAGGTGTCTTCTGTTGATTCGGTTTCTTTAATTGATTGCTTTACTTCTAGCTCATCATCTTCAATCAGGTCACCATCATCTGTTGCATTAGATTCCTCACCAACATCATTAGTTGTAGAAGTTTCATCTAAAACCTCATCGAGCTCTATAGCATCTAACTCTTCATCTAATTCCGCATCTTGTGTTAGCCCAGATTCCGTTTCTGCAAATACATAGTTTAATGATGTAAAGTTACCAAAAATCATCACACTAGACATTAAGACTAATAACTGTTTTTTTATATTGTTTTTAAAATTCAAATTTAATCCCTTTCCTTCTATAATTTTCAGTGCCTATTTTGTTTTTTCAATACCAGCCGTTTTTTTTATAATGATATATATATTCCACACGGACAATCATACTGACGGAATACTTTAAAACGATAGGTAAATGCATACTCAACAGAAACACTTTTGTATTTATTTTTCTGTTGAGTATGTTACTTGGTATTAATCTAACTATACAGTATCGGATTAATTTCATATTAATTTGAAATAACACAACTCAATTCTATTCATTAATCGTATTGAGTTAAATTGTACTTATTAATATAATTTCTTACAGCCTCAAAGTATTTAGGATCTGTCGCATAACCTCTT
Organism: Alkalibacterium iburiense; assembly: GCF_039521845.1. Lineage (NCBI taxonomy): Bacteria > Bacillati > Bacillota > Bacilli > Lactobacillales > Carnobacteriaceae > Alkalibacterium > Alkalibacterium iburiense. The sequence continues at coordinate 2,883 of NZ_BAAACW010000058.1, read as the reverse complement.
AAACCACCGTTATCTAATACTTCGAAAACATCTTTAGTATTTTTTCTCCATGTACCTCTGTAGTAGAAATCTTCTCCAGTGCCTCGGCCGTAACGTAACAGATTTGCATAGCCCTCTAAAGATTCATCATAAGAAGAAAAACTTCTAAATCTAGCTAACACATCTATATTTTCTCCTCTGATATGTTCCCAAGTCCAAGATAAGGTATACGGTTGGTTATTTCTTGCTTTTATACCAAATAGGTTATAATGAGGTGCTCTAGCTAATTGACTTTCTCCAATTTCACGAGCGATACCACTTTCATGAATAGCCTGTGCAATCATTAAAGAAGGATAGAGAGCTTCTTCCCCTTTTTGACTTGCCACTTCTTGAGCTCTAGGTGCTATCCAATCTATGAACTGTTGAGCATCCTTGAACTGTGAAGGGTTATTTGTGCCAATTAATTTAGCTTTTTCAGAGGCACTTAACATGCTTTCTACACCCTGACGAGTCACTGCCAATTTGTCACCTATTTTTATGTTATTTATATTACTGACTTGACCATTCCACTGCTGTAATTGGAAAGGTGTCATTCCGAATCCTTCTGCAATACGATTAAAATTATCTCCTGCTTGTACCGTATAAATACCATTTTGATGGACTCTTTCAATCGATCTGTAAAGTTGTTCAAAGGTATTGTAAACATTCTTGTTCAAAGTTACTTCTCCACCTAACAATACAAAGCTCTCAATTCCTTTACCTTTTACGTAATCCGCTGCTAGATTAAGATTTGCGGTATTGTTATTTGTTAGGACAACTCCTGTCCCTTCAGCCGCTGCTAGGACAGATCCACTAAGTACGTCGGCAAATGCTTCCCCAGAACCTATATAGACATGTTGTGTATTAAATCCCCAGTGATTCAATACTCTTTTATTTACTTCATATCTGTTTCTTCCTGAGAGACGAGTGGAGTTATTGACTCTATTTTTCAATTGATTTTCAGTGTTTGTACTAATAGAGTCTGGTCCACCAATAATTCTCCAATCCTTAATGGTAGAAGTCAGTTCTATAACTTCAGGATGTAACTCATTAGCGCGAGTTAACAATATAGGTTGTTTATATCGACCAGCCACTGAAGAGATTGACACAGCATCCGCAAAAGCATCCCCATTAACTAAATGAGCTGTAGACGGTCCGCGTAATGAAATAAGCTCCTCTGCTATTTTTCTCGATGTATCATATCGATTTTGACCAGCTATACGTTGAACATTTAAACCTCGACTTTGTAGAGTAGTAACAACAGATTCAGGTACAGACTTAGGTCCGCCTAGGATAATGATATTTTTTGCTTGTAAACGAGCAATTTCAGCTAATGTTTCAGTTGAAATTCCATTCTCATTAACTAGTAATAAAGGTGCGTTATAATGAGCGGCTAAAGGAGTCCCTGATAAAGCATCTGTGAATTTAAACCCGTTAGCAATTACAACCGTATGACTACTGCTCCAGCCTCTGCGACTAATGTTTTCAGCCACTCGCAATCTGTTTCTTCCGTCTACTCTTTCTACATCAACAGTCTGGTTATTTGCTTTAGTGCTTGATGTACTAAAAACATTAACAGCTTTTGATTCAGTTTCTTCATGAAGGTGCATTAAAGGATTTCCAAAGTTAGCTAACTCATCAATGAGTTCAGCTTCGTATGCAAAGCCCTCTTTTAATTCTTCCTCAATATGTATACTATCTTGATCTTCTGACGCAGTAGCTTGAACACTTAAACTATTCGTATTGGTCATATTTAATAAAAGTAACATACTACTTGCATAAATGAGAGATTTCCTTATTGTCATCTTTTTCACTTAATTCCCCACTCTTTCTATTTTTTAAAAATAACACAATATTTATTTTACACCTAATTGACCCCCATTCCAGTTTATTTTGTGACATTTTACTTACATATTCAATATACTTTTGTAAATATCTTTGAGAAGTACTAAACCGGACCTAGTAAAACAACAAGATTGATGATGTTTTATATCTTCTATTCAAGCTTTTAAATTTCATGTAATCGATATTTATGTAAATATAACAGATATATTAAATATTTAAAAGTTATTTTGCATATCATTTTTGTGACTATTTGTCATATAAGTAATATGATTAACGTAAGCGATGAATAGCTAGGTACCTGTGAATAAGGATAACCTCCTGTTAAACTTGAAATATCTTAAGTATGCAGGAGGTTTTTAGTTTGGGAAAGAATAGACAGGATATTGTTCCTGTGACATTGCGGGATAATCAAAACGATCGCCGTACAGTGACGAAGCAATCGCCACAAAAACTCGTCGCACGGTAAGCGGTGAATAGCTAGGTACCTGTGAGTCCTGGCGGCCTCCTGTTAAACTTAAGATATCTTAAGTACACAGGAGGTTTTTAATATGGAAAAGAACAAACACTCTATCATACCGGTGACCTTGCATGACGATAAAACTAATCGCCGACACATTTCGAAGGTCCATTCACAGAAAATGGTGGCCCATTTAAGAAATAATCAGACAGAGTTACTTATTTACGAGGGGATCAAACCGTCGACATTGAGGGTTCTCCTCGCGGAGATGTCCTTCAATGAAGCTCGTTGATTTTACTCAAGTAGAGAATGTTTTTATCGTGTGTGGAAAGACGGATATGCGCCGTCAAATTGACGGATTAGCTGCGACCATCACAGAAGAATATGATATGGATGTGTATCATGAGGCCCTCTTTCTCTTTTGTGGTGGAAAAAAGGATCGATTCAAAGCTCTTTACTGGGAAGGCGACGGCTTCCTTCTCTTGTACAAACGTTTAGAGAATGGGAAATTGAATTGGCCGCGTAACCAGAACGAGATTCAAAAGTTAAGTGCGCAACAGCTG
>NZ_BAAACW010000057.1:0-8821 GCF_039521845.1 Alkalibacterium iburiense | reverse complement strand
GAAATCGTCGGAAAAATGACTGATTTCATTGCGATTTATTTATTTTGGACTAGTTATTTCCCAGTCCCTTTCTTTTATTCAAATTATTCAACGGTTACGGATTTAGCTAGATTACGTGGTTTATCCACGTCATTTCCTTTAGCTATAGAAGTATAATAAGCAATGAGCTGAGTTAAAATAACTGAGATCAAAGGCATATAAGTGGAGGTGGTTGTGTTGATATAAATCACTTTATCACAGACTTGTTCCATATCTTTATGCTTGTGAGTTGTGATCCCAATAGCATAGGCCCCTCTAGCTTTAACTGACTTAATATTGGAGACGGTTTTTTCATAAATATCATCTTGAGTGGCAAGAGTAATCACAGGTGTTCCCTCTTCAATTAAGGCAATGGTTCCGTGTTTCAACTCCCCAGCTGCAAAAGCTTCCGCATGGATATAAGACAGTTCTTTAAGTTTTAAGGAAGCTTCCAGTGCTGTATAGTAATCTAATCCTCTTCCTAAGTAAAAAAGGGAAGGAGCTTCTTTTATTTCTTCCGCAATCTCTTTTGCGATTTCCATACTTTGACTAATGGTGTCCTCAATGCTGTCATCTATAGATTGAAGTTCGATAACGTGTTCTTTGTAAGAGTGAGCATCTAAGCTTCCTTTCAATTTACCGAAATAAAGTGCGAGCATATAAAAGGCAATTAACTGGGTGGTATAAGCTTTGGTTGAAGCCACTGCTATTTCAGGACCGGCCCAAGTGTATAACAAGTCATCCGACTCTCTTGCGACTGCACTGCCAACAACATTGGTGATAGATAGAATACGGGCTCCTTTCGCTTTAGCTTCTCTTAAAGAGGCTAGAGTATCAGCTGTTTCTCCAGATTGGCTCACGACAATGACCAATGTCTGTTCATCGATAAGGTTGTCATTGTATCGGAATTCTGAAGCAACGTCAGCTATTACAGTAATTTTGAGCGCTTTTTCTAACACTGATTTGCCTATTAAACCAGCATGATAAGCAGTACCACAAGCGACGATATAGATCTTGTTAAAAGATTCAATCATCTCTTTAGTCAAGTGAACTCCTTCTAAATAAACCTCTCCGTTTTCATCAAGACGACGATTCAAGGTATTCCTGACTGCTTCCGGTTGCTGGTAAATTTCTTTCAGCATAAAGTGGTCGTAGCCTTCTTTCGTTGCACTGTCTACATCCCATTTCACTTCCTGGATGTCTCTATGTGCAATCAGATGAGAGCTATCAAAAATCTCATAGCCTTCATTCGTCAATCTCACTGTGTCACCATTTTCCAGGTAAATGACCTTTCTAGTACGGGATAAAAAGGCAGGAATATCGGATGCAATGTAATACTCGTCTTCTCCTATGCCTAATATCAATGGACTTTCGTAACGAACGGCAATTAACTCGTCCGGATGAAGACTTGAAGTAATAGCTAAAGCATAAGCTCCTTTTAACCGTTGAGTGGCGGCTTGCACGGCGCTTAACAAGTCACCTGTATAGTAATAATCGATTAAATGAGAAATGACTTCCGTATCTGTTTCGGATACAAATGTATAGCCTTCTTCGATTAAGTCATTCTTTAAAGGCAAATAATTTTCTATAATCCCATTATGCACGACGGCAAGAGTGTTTTGGTTGTTTGTATGGGGATGGGAGTTAATATCTGATGGTTCCCCATGAGTAGCCCACCTTGTATGACCGATACCAGTCTGACCGAAAAGGGGCTTTTCATCAATGTTCTGTATTAATTCTGTTAAACGTCCTTTAAACTTTCTGGTTAGTAAACTATTCTGATGAACGGTAGCCATTCCTGAGGAGTCATAACCTCTGTATTCTAATTTTTCAAGCCCCTCTAAAATGATACGAGACGCCTCTTTCTGGCCAATATAGCCGACAATTCCACACATAAATAAACTCTCCTTATTCTATAAAATAGAGAGTGACATCACGTGAATTCTTGTTTGTTATAGAATTACTTCTAACTTTTGTAGAATTCTTGGACTGTGAAGCCCTTGGAGCATCCGCCGAAATTTTCGATAACCCCAATCCTCGTCAACCTATTTGGTTCTGGCGCTTTTATTTAATTGTCACTCCACACGTGTTAATCTATCATATTATTCTTGTAAAGACGGTAAAGACTTTTTAGCTCTTTTAATTTCGCCTCCATTTCTTTTTGCAAATTAGACACCATGTGTAAGTTCTCTTCTTGAATAGCCTGGCCTATCTGAGTAAACACACTTGTTTGTTTCAGTGTATCTTTAGCTACTTCTTTTCTTAATTTATCTATATCAGACCAACGATTCCTATCTAGCTCTGAAGCCGTAAGGGTATGATGCAAAGCCTTCATGTCTGATATATCCTTCAACACATTTGGAATGATACGATGTTCGAGCTCGGTTACCCATTTGTTAATGGAAGCAGCTTTATAACTGTTAAGCAATTCCTTTGTTAAAACATTTCCTTTGAGTAAGGTTTGTGCTTTATCGGGATAGAGATCGAAAGAATGGATGTTTTCAAAAACAGTTGACGGAACGAAGCCGAAATAGTCTACTCTTTCTTCATCCGAATAATCATCAAACACATCTTTTTCACTTCTGTAGCTTCTTCCTTCTTCGAGGTAGACTGCTTCATCTCCAGGTTTCTTAGATAGTTCAGCTAATAACTGTTCTTCTGATTGACCACTTGTTAATGCGTAGTTAATCCCGTCTAACATACCTAAGAGTAAAGAAGTTAAGCATAAATACGTATTGGTATGCGGATTAGGTGAACGCAATTCAAAGCGAGTGGCAAATGGATTCTTTTCATCACGAATCAAACCAATTAGCACACTGCGGTTTCTAGAAGGGGTGTCAACAGTTCGCCCTAATGACGTTACTGTACAGATAGGTGCTTCAAAACCTTTTTTTAATCGTTTGAAGGCCTCATTTGAAGAGGTGATAAAAGGATTAATCACTTCGTAATTTTTCAGTATACCCATTAATGCACCGTAGCCAAATGAGCTGAGATAAGACTTTTCGTTAGGGTTTAAGACATTTATTTTCTCCCCAGATTGTGTTTGTGCAAGGACACTGATATGCGTATGTTCTCCGCTTCCAGCTACTCCGTCAATTGGTTTAGCTAAAAAAGTCACTTCCATTCCGTTACTTCTGAATTGCTCTTTTATAATGCGCTTAACCAGCATTTCATTATCAGCGGCTTGTAAAGCATCAGAATATTTCCAGTCGACTTCCAGCTGTTCCATGACACCGGTCAATGACCCATTTCCGCTTAGTTTTGCCTTCACTCCACCCACTTCTTTATGACCCATTTCTGGTCCTAAACCATACATTTCCATTAAATCAAGTGTTTGTTCTAGTGCGGTACGAACAGAGCCACGTGTGCTAGCCCAGTATTGCTCATGTAATTCCTGGGAAGTCGCCAGCTCTAAAGTATCCCGATGGTTTTCTGGAGTCATCGCCCAAAATTCAAGCTCTGTAGCAGCTGTAATCGTTATTTTTTCAATCGATTCAGCGCTAAAGCCAAACTGTTTATTAAAGGACGGACTGTTTGCCATTAAGCTTTTTGATTCTTCAGCAAAGTAAGTCGTTGCGTTTAATAAGGCGTGTCTTGAATCGACCGGTAGCCCATCATGGAATAGAAAACAGGGGATTTTCAGTGTTCCGACAGGTAAATCCGTCTCATCATCCCGGTATTCGTCATTGTAATCTACAAACCAATTCCGATCTACATCGACCTTCATATCAATTTTCGCATTGTCTAGGGTCGCAATGGTCGGGAGATAAACAGAAGACCCATCCGTTTGTATGGCTATTCCATTTAAGAAAGTATCCATATCTTCCATAAATAGACGAATCGGTATTTTTTCCTCCGTTTCGTGACCAACTAAATCGACACCAGCTAAGGATACAAAGTGAATCTCAGGATGTTTCTCCAAAATCTGTCGTAAAGACGATGCCTCATGATTGTCAGTATCAATGACATATAATCTCTTCTTTTTCATAGCATGTTCCTTTCTATTAAGATTTTTTAATTTTACAGATTATTATTTCTGACGTCAATAAAAAATTTGTGGGTAATGTCTATGGAAACCATTCCTGTCTTAAAATTGCTTTTGTTTCTGTCCTCAGCTAAACTTAAATTAACTAATCGAGTAGGAGGACAAGGGTTGAAAAAGAATGAACGGAATTATTCAGTAGAAGATGTGCTGGGTGTTACTTTTCGACGCTCGTTTAAAGGGTATCATATGCAAGATGTGGATGTGTTTCTGGATAAAGTTGTAGAAGATTATGCGGGGTATGAAAGGGAAATTGAACGGCTCAAAGCTGAAGTAAAAGAGTTGAGAGGATACTAATTTTAACATAAGAACTCTTAGATATAATGAAAAGAGCTGAGAGGAGAATAGAGATGGCCTTTGATTACGATTTAGATTTTGATTCCATTAATTTTCGAGAAAAACCGGAGCTTTACCGAGTGGGGAGAGGAGAACAAGGGGTTCTGCTCGTAGAGCCTTACAAGAGTGAAATTCTCCCTCATTGGCGTTTTAAAACCCCTGAAATTGCTAAAGAGTCGTCTGAAAAAATTTATGACATGTACCTGGACTATAAGAAAAAAGGTGATTTTGTCGGTATGGATATGTCACGCAAGTTTCTTCAGATGGGCTATACCCGCGCTCGTCGCTACGCCAATTATAAAGGCGGACGGAAGTATGATGAGAATGGGGAAGTGAAAGAACGAGAAATCGATTCGGTAAAAGCAGAATCAGCTGCTATTTTCGAAAAGAAATGGATTTTAGTTCGAGAAGATGAGGATTATTTAAAATTAAAAAAACAGCATCAAAAAAATTATGGTTAAAGGAGAATGCCGATGAAGGTCGTTATAATAGGTGGGAGCGGACATATTGGTTCCTATCTTATACCCAAATTAGTTAAACACAATCATGAGGTCATTGCGGTCAGTCGAGGGGAAAGTGAGCCCTATATTAAAGACTGGACATGGGACAAGGTTCAGCACGTTCATTTAGACCGCACACATGATTCGAATTTCAACCAAAAAATCGCTGAGTTGAATGCGGATGTGGTTATCGATCTCATCTGCTTTAAGCTAGATGAAGTCAAAGAGATGGTGGAGGCACTGAAACAGACAGACCTTTCACATTATCTATACTGCTCAACCATCTGGACGCACGGACGAGCAGAACAGCTTCCAGCTGATCCAAATGGCATAAAATACCCGCTGGATGAGTACGGGAGAGAAAAATATGAGAGTGAAAAATATCTAAAGCGAGAATATCGGCTGAATCATTTCCCAGCTACTATGATTAGTCCTGGCCAAATATGCGGACCGGGCTGGTCTATTATAAATCCTTTAGGCTTCAAGGACGATGGGGTTTTTCAAGATATAGCAGATGGAAAAGAAATCAGTTTGCCTAATCATGGGATGGAGACCTTACACCCGGTGCATGCGGAGGATGTAGCTCAGCAGTTTGTGGATGCGATGTCTAACCGGAATCAGTCACTGGGGGAAAACTTCCATGCCGTTTCAGCAGAATCATTGACCTTATATGGCTACGCCCAATCCATGTATCGCTTTTTTGGTCATGAGCCCAAGATTACTTTCCTTTCATGGGACAAATGGTGTGACTATGTAAAGGATGAAAGACAAGCAGATGTTTCCTTTTATCATATTGCTAGAAGTGGGTACTATAGTATCGAAAATGCTCAGCGGTTAATTGGCTATCAACCGAAATATACCGCACTGGAAGTAGTAGAAACCAGTATTCAAAGCTATTTAGATAGAAATGTTATTTCCATGCGAAAATAAAGCGAAGACTAGGATGCTTTCATTCTCTTTTCTTCTTAATAGCGGTGTTAGGGCCTCAAAATTAACGCCTAATGCCTCTAAACAAAAAGATAGCGACATTCGCCACTTGAAAAAAGGGGCGAATGTCGCTCATTGCTTGTATAAGATAATGATCTATTTGTTAGCTGTTCTGCCTATTATTAGTTTGTCTCCTTCAACTGTCACGAAAATCATAAGGGACAAGCCAACAGCTATAGCCCAATGCATGGGACTTAGTGGAGCTAACATAAAGATGTCCGCTAAGAATGGAACAGCTCCAATGACTCCTGTTAATAGTAATGAAAAGAGTGTGGTCCAGAAAATCGTTTTATTGGATAAGAATCCTACTTTAAAAATCGACTGCCTGCTTCTGACTACAAAAATGTTTAAAGTAGAGGACCAAGCTAGAGTTAAAAAGGTCATGGTTTGAGCTACTTCAAGGGAAGGCTCAATGTTACCTAGCTGAACATATCGTCCGACATAAAAGGCAATTAAAGATATAATCAGCATGGTGGCAGCGCCGACTCCAATAATACGGTAGCCGCCTCTGGCAAACACACTTTCATTTCGTTCAATCGGCTCTTGGTCCATGATATCAGCATCTGCCGGCTCACGACTTAAGCCGAAGCCAGGAATACCGTCTGCTATGACGTTAATAAAAAGTATGTGAATGGGAACTAAAGGAATGCCGCCTCCCAAAATAGTGACGATCAGCATGAGCAGGACTTCCGCCACGTTTGCTGAAAGCAAGAAGTAAATAGTTTTACGAATGTTACCGTAAACCCGCCGTCCTTCTTCAACGGCTTGCACGATAGTGGCAAAGTTGTCATCTGTTAATACCATATCGGATGCATTTTTAGCTACTTCCGTTCCCGCTATTCCCATAGCTGTTCCGACATCAGCAGAGTTGAGAGAGGGCGCGTCATTGACCCCGTCTCCTGTCATCGCAACGACTTCGCCTTTGTCCTGCCAGGCTTTAACAATTCTAATCTTGTCTTCTGGGGACACGCGTGCATAAACAGCGTAATCTTCAATCGTGTCATTTAATTCTTGGTCCGTGAGCTTCTGTAATTCTGTGCCGGTAATGGTTTTAGTCTGTTCATCCGCAATGCCAATATCTCTGGCAATGGCTGTAGCCGTAGCGGCATGATCACCAGTAATCATAATCGTTCGGATGCCGGCTTTTTTAGCGTCTGCGACAGCCTGCTTACTTTCTTCTCTTGGGGGGTCTATCATCCCAACCATTCCAGCATAAACCATGCCTTTTTCAAGGTCTTCTCGTACCATATCCTCTTCATCAGGTAATTCTGTTATGATTTTACTCGCTACACTTAAGACCCGTAACGCATCGTCTGCAAATTCATCGTGAATCCGTTCATATTCTTCAACAGTGGTCCCAGAAGGAATATCGGAACTTTCAAAGATGCGTTCTGAGGCTCCTTTAGATATAACAATGTAATTTCCGTTATTATGTTCATGAATAGTGGTCATGCGTTTCGTTTCTGAATCAAAAGGGAATTCGTATACCCGTTTGTACTTTTGATCTAAGTCTTCCTTTGACCAGCCTTTTTCTTCAACTAGTCGAATAATAGCTGCTTCTGTCGGATTTCCTTCGACTTTTAAATTCCCTTCTTCATCGACACTGGGCTTGACGTTGGAAGAGAGAGCCATCATTTTAAGCATCCACTCTTCGTGGTGATCAAAGTCATGGTCAGCGTCTGTCGGCTCAAAGTTGGGAACCCAAAGTCTTTGAATAGACATCTGATTTTGTGTCAATGTCCCCGTTTTGTCTGAAGCAATCACCGAGGCACTTCCAAGCGTTTCAACAGCCGGAATGTTACGAATAATGGCTCGTTTTTCAGCCATGTTCTGAACACCGTAAGCTAAAGTTAGAGTCACAATGACCGGTAAAGTCTCTGGTACGGCTGCAACAGCTAAGGAAACCGCAAGCATCAGATTATCTAAGAAAGATAGATCAGACGTTAGAAGGTTGACTACAAAAATAATTACACCAGAAATCATTGCTAATACCGCTAAACGTTTAGCTAAATCATCAATTCTATTTTGCAAGGGTGTTTTTTCTTTGTCATCTCCAGACAGCAAACCGGCTATCTGACCCATTTCGCTTTCCATACCAACGGCGATAACGACTCCTTTGGCATTCCCATTCGTAACAGAAGTACCTGAAAAGACTGTATGAGAAACGTCCCCCACTTGGGCATCCTCGTCCGCTTCAGCGTTGGGGTCTTTATCTACTGGAACACTTTCACCTGTCAGAGACGATTCTTCTGTCTGTAAATTATTGGCCTCTAATAAACGAATATCCGCGCCGATCCCTTCTCCAGCTTGAAGTAAAACAATGTCTCCCATAACTAAATCAGTTGAAGGAATAGTCTGCTCTCTCCCATCACGTAGAACTCTGGTTTCAGGAGCAGAGATACTTTTTAAAGCTTCCAGAGCATTTTCAGCTTTTCCTTCTTGATAAATAGTGAGGGCAATATTGATGAAAATGATGATAAAAATGACAATGGGTTCAGAATACCCATGACCTGGGTCAGAGTAGGAAATATAAAGAGATAAGAACCCGGCAAATAGCAGGATAAGATTCATCACCTCTTTAAATTGGGCGGCAATTTTTGACAACAAAGAAGCTTTCTGCTCTTCCTCAAACTCGTTGCTGCCATATTTTTCACGTTGCTTGGTGACTTCCTCAGAAGACAGACCTTTTTCAAGATCCACATTCCATTCCTTTAGTATGTCGTCCTTCGTCCTCGATTTATACTCCATTTTATCTCCTCCTATTAAATGATTCTTAACTAAAACGATAAATTAGAGAACTAAAGTTATAAAACTCAAGTTTTGCAGTTAAAAAATAGCCTTTGACCCTTGGTGTCATTGACTTGGTACCATTGACTTGGTACCGATTATTATGCCGCTTTTGATATTTGATTCAGCTGATTTTCTTTTAAAAATGGCT
>NZ_BAAACW010000056.1:0-34126 GCF_039521845.1 Alkalibacterium iburiense | reverse complement strand
TCTTTAGTCGGCTTTAATTTTACTTTGAGCACTTTAACACAGGACTTTGTCTGTTCTTTTTTCACTCGCTTCACCTCTCTCCTGCAAACGAACGTACGTTCTTTTATTTAATTTTATTATATCACTCCGTCAACGGAAAGGCTAGAGAAATGTATACTTAATTTTAAAAGAAAAAGAAGACAAACCAAGCAGGCACTTATCTCAATGTACGCTCTCATCCCACGATTAAAACCGTGGGCTTTCACGCTTGATAGTTCTGTAAGCTTTCTTCTGCGCCAGCATTGAAGCGCTCAAATCTGATTCCGTCAACTGGCTTATAGCCCCCAACATATTCATCTGTATATTCGAAAGTTTCCCCTTCAATACCCCAGTGAGCGAATTCTGTTCCTTCGTCACTATAGTATAACCAGTCAATAAATTGTAGAACCGCTAGGAAATCGTCTCTTTCAGCTAAACTAGCGTTAAGAATCATTCCACTATTGGTATTCGATCCACGTACAACTTTTCCTGCAGGACCTTCCATAACTGGTAGTCTTTCAAATTCGTATACACCTTCACCGTATTGCTCATCTAGACTATCGCTAATATCCGTAAGTATTCAAACATTACCAGATGTTACAAGGGCATCTGTGCTAACTAACAAGGATCTGGTCATGTCATCGTCTTGAGTCAACGCTTCAATGTTTAATAACCCATCAGCTGTTAGCTCTGAGAAGTAAGTAACCATGTCTTTGAATCCCTCTTGTTGAGCCGTCAAAACATATTCACCTGCATCTTGATCATATACGACACCGTTCATGTAACCCCAGCCCCAACCGCCAGAACCGAATGATGCTGCTCCGACGTTTAGTAAAGCATTCCCTTGCCACCAAAGAGTCATTGGAGCTGTCCCTCTTTCGTCTCTTAGTATTTCAAGAGCTGATCTTAACTCGTCCCAAGATTGAGGTTCTTCAATCCCGTGTTCGTCAAAGACAGTTTTATTATGCATTAAACCAAATTCAAATAGAACGTTTTCATTCAAACCTGGTAAGACATAATATTTTCCGTCTTGCTGGCGTAAATTCTCCATCTGCTCAGCCACGCCATCCCACTCTTCTAAGCGTTGGCTTAAGTGAGGCATGTACTCGATATAATCAGAAATCGGAAGTAGTTGTCCAGATGGAACATATGGAATTTCATGTCCAGCCCACATATCACCTATATAGTCTGGCATGTCTCCAGCACCCATTGTAACCGATATACGGTCATCCCAGTCAGATAGTGGCACACTTGTGATGTCAAATGTTACATTATGATTTTCTTCTAAATGCTGGAAGAATAGCCAATCTTCATCTAAAGGATAAGCAGGTAAATCTCTATATACGATTTCGAGATTTAAAGGCTCTTCAGCTACGAAAGTGTCTCCAACACTAAAGTTTTCCATTGCATTTTCTGAGTTAATTTCAACTTCTGTGTTTTCTTCCCCTTCTGCTCCAGCTCCATCTGAGCCACCTGTATCGTTAGTGTTTCCATTGCCACAAGCAGCAAGTAATAATGCAGCACTTAGTGACAATCCTGTCATTATGTATTTCTTAAGTAAGTTTGTTCATTTGACCCTCCGTATAAATGTAATTTGTAAGCGTTTTGTGATTACGCTTACATTGTTGTCATGAATTACATGCGTATAATGTTAGGTTTAAAAGAAAGGATACTTTGTAGCGTATCCTTTCCTCCAAACTAACGGGTGATTCTTTTTTTATCCTTCAGCGATTGTTGTAACAATATACTGATTCAGTAATCCTTTGATCACTTCTAGATTTCCAGATTCATTATCAATCTTCTCTAAACCTAGAGCATAATCTTGAAGTTGCTTGAAGTCTGTATTGCCTTCAACGATATCTTTTCCGATACCATCATTGAATGAACTATAACGGTTATCAAGAATAGAATCTAGTACTTTTTCGTCGATAAGACGCTGAGCAACTTTAGCTCCTAAAGCGAAGCTGTCCATTCCTACGATATGAGCTTTGAACAGGTCTTCAGGCTTGAATGATGTACGACGAACTTTAGAGTCAAAGTTCAATCCACCGCGGCCTAACCCACCATTTTTCAAGATCTCAAACATAGCTAATGTTGTAGCATATAAATCTGATGGGAATTCGTCTGTATCCCAACCAAGTAATGGGTGACCTTGGTTCGCGTCCACTGACCCTAACATGCCATTGATTCGAGCATAGTGTAATTCGTGTTCAAATGTATGACCTGCAAGAGTTGCGTGGTTCGCTTCGATGTTAAATTTAAAAACATCGTCTAATCCATATTTTTGTAAGAATGCAAAGCCGTGAGCTACATCAAAGTCATATTGGTGTGAAGTAGGCTCTTTTGGTTTTGGTTCAATTAAGAATTGGGCATCGAAACCAATCTCGTTTGCATAGTCTTTAGCCATATGGAAGAAACGAGCTAAGTTATCTAACTCTAGTCCCATATTTGTATTAAGTAAGCTTTCGTAACCTTCACGTCCACCCCAGAACACATAGTTTTCAGAACCTAAACGTTTACCGACTTCTAAAGCTTTTTTAACTTTAGCGGCTGCATAAGCAAACACGTCAGCATTGTTTGAAGTTGCTGCTCCATGTACAAACATAGGGTTTGAGAAATTATTTACTGTGTTCCAAAGCAATTTAGTTTTGCTATCTTTCATGTAGTCTTCAATCATGTCTACGATAATATCTTGGTTTTCAAATGTTTCTTTTAAGTTGCTTCCTTCTGGAGCAATATCAACATCGTGGAACGCAAAGTAAGGAACACCTAATTTTTCAAAGAATTCAAATGCTGCTTCAACACGTGCTTTCGCTTTATCCATTGGGTCCGTAAATTTATCCCAAGGACGTTGGGCTGTTCCAGCTCCAAATGGATCTCCTAATTCTTCTGCAAAAGTATGCCAGTATGCTACGGCAAAGCGAAGCGACTCCTCCATTGTTTGTCCGTTGATTTTTTCTTCTGGATTGTAAAACTTAAAAGCTAGTGGATCTTTTGATTTAGCTCCTTCAAACTTAATCTTGCTAATGTTATCAAAATATGCCATCTATACTTCTCCTTTCGATTCTAATATTTGTTAGTTGGTTTAACTCACAAACTAACTATACATGAAACTGGAAGCGGTGTCAATCTTTTTTCTAATAAATTATTTTATTTCTCATTTTTTCATTCTCCAAGCTTTTTAAAAGAAACTAGAACCTTCCTATGTTATACTGAATTCAGATAGGAAAGGAGCGATTGTATGCAAAACCAACCACATTCAGGAGGCAATCCTTCCCTCCCAGCAGACGCTGAACTAGCAAAAAAAGCACGGGATGACAAGGCTGAAGGCGAAGTTGAAAAGTCTGAAGAAGAAAAAGAGCAAGATACCATCCCTGAAGATAGAGAGTCTTTTAATATCGATAAAGTCGATGACTTGGAAGAGTCTAAAAAAGGCGAAAAAGAAGATTAAAAAAGAAGCTCATTCTCATCTTATGTGGGAATGAGCTTCTCTTTATTTATATTAATTTTGAAAATGGCAAAAGAGGTAATTGCGTCAAGCTGTCATAAACGTATCCTCTTGGATCATTCCTCCAAGCGTAACGTACAGCTTTCATGTCTTCCCACTCTTCAAAATAAAGGCTTATGGATTGACTGTTTAATTGGAAATCAGATACTTCCACCCATTCATCCTGGACCTTTACTTCAAATTCGGGTTTTACATCCGTAGAAGCTAATTCCCCTCCTACTCCATTAAGGTACAGATTTACTGTATGAGAGTCTTTTTGAATCTCTATACTATCCAGCTCGACATTTTGATACGGCTTTCCTAAACGGTATTCATTATATAATGAAATACGTGATAGTCTTTTTCCTAATGTTTTCTTATCATGAGGATGGAGCTCATAGGATATACCACTATCATAAGCAGGAACCATTTGGGATTTTGGAATCTTGAAGCGAGCTTTATTTTGTTCGTCCCGTAAATGAGCCCAGTTCAGTTCATCTCTCCCTACAGCTGGGTCGATATAATTGGCTAACTGCACATAATAGAAAGGCAAGTCGTCACTCAATACCCTTCTCCAATCCTCGACCATCAAACTCATGAGGTCACTATATCCCTCCGGATTTCCGCTGTTTGATTCCCCTTGATAGAAAAGAATCCCTCTTAAAGACATGTCCTTTAACGGGTGTATCATGCCTTTATATAAGACTGCGGGTTTGTAGTGTAAAAAGAGCATAGGTTCGATGACATCTTTTTGATACCCAATTTTATAACTCCACTCTCCTTCTAGAGAAATAGAGAAATCCTTACTTTCTAATTGATAAGGAAAAGTCGGAATGAAGCCGCCATTAGCTGCATCAATGGATAGACCGATAACTAACGTATTAGTCCCTACTTTTAACTGTTCTTTATTAATAGGATATTTTCTAGGTGGGTAACGGTAGCCGGTTTCTCCTACTTTCACCCCATTCAAATACGTTTCATCTCCATTGATTAATGAGCCTAAACGCAAGCGATACGCTTCTGAGGACAGGTCCTCTTCTGTACAGTCAAACGTTTTTCTAAACCACACAGCACCTGAGAATTCAGCTAAATCAGTATCCTTAAACATGACAGGAATCGTGATGGGTTTCCAGTCTTTGGGTTCATACTCTTCTTCAAACCATTTGGGCTCTTCTAAATACCCTTTGTCATTAGACTGTAGATCCTCATACCAGGTTTGATTCCTCGCCGCATCTTTTTCAATTTCTTTTTTAACATTAGCTGAATTTTTCCAATAATCGAGTTCATTGTCATAGCCATTTAACTCACGTAATGTTGCTTCGTTCATCCAGGCCTCAATTGGCGTTCCGCCGACTGCTGTATGAATAATTCCAATCGGAACATTCAACTGCTCATAAAGCTCTTTTGCGTAAAAGAACCCGAGAGAAGAAAAGTTTTGGATGTTTTCTTGGACGGCCGCTTTCCATTCTCCTTGTTCTAACCAATTCTTTGGTTGGTCAAAGGTTGGATCCATCTCAATATGAAACTGTCTAATTTCAGGAAAATGCGCTGAATCTATTTCTTCTTTAAATTCATCGTACGTTCGATTGATAGGTAGTTCCATATTGGATTGCCCGCCTATTAACCAGACTTCTCCAACTAATATATCTTCAATTTGTTTGGTGGACGTCCCTTCTACATGAAGTTGGAACGGTCCTCCAGCCTGTTTCTCCGGAAAGGTCACAGACCATTTCCCGCTTTCGTCAGTAATAGTTTCTATTGTTTTGTTATCAAAGGTCACCTTGACTAGGGTAGATACTTTATCTTTCCCTGAAAATACAATCGGTTTTTGTTGCTGAATAATCATGCCATGACTGATGTAATGAGGTAAAAACAGTGTCTCTTCTTTTGTCATCTTCTATCCTTCTTTTCGTCAATAAGTTTATTTAGTTTAAAAGCGAGGAGTAACAGGTCTATCTCTTCTATCTAGACCTTGCTTTTTCAGCAACTCCTGTTCAAATTCATCATAGGGACTTTCGTCATTCGGTTTATTCATTTCTTCGTAGAAGACTTGTTTTGAAGTCATTTTGTACGGTTCTACATAGAGAGCAAATAATAATAAGACAACACCTACGATAAAGAGTATGGCCAAAACCACCCCTAATATCAGCTCTGTTCCTTCAGCTCCCATTTCAAGACCCACTTGAATTTCATATGTGTTGGTCCAGATAAAGAAGACAAACAATCCAATAGGCACGATGTACCACGGAGCAAAAGTTAATTGTAGTAACACATACTTTAAGATATTGCCTTTCATTTGTTCTTCAGATTGTTTCAAGGCTTCCATCGGACTAAGAGACTTATCTTTTTTCAGGTTATTAGCCGCTTGACTGTATAAGTACGCTTTCCAAATACCTGGAATAATCAATAATAACGACCAAGCTAATACAATGAGCGCTCTTACGACGATTAAGGAAAATAATTTTGTGCGATTGTCTTTAAAGAACCCCTGAAAGACATCTTTTAATTCAACATTTTCTTTGTCTTCCACTAAATCTAAACCAAACCAGCGATAGCTCATATGGAGCATATCTCCCAGTAGAAAAAGAAGAATAAGCAACACAGGTAATAAAAGATAACTGGCTCTAAAGCCTGTGAATCCTGTAAAGGCGATTTCAATAATAGAAAAGACCGTCTCGAAACCAAAGACCGTAATATATATTTGAGCAACAGTCGTCCATATGACAAGGGCTAATACGAAGCCCACTGTGGCCAGCAGTCTTTTTCCTCTCAGTTTTGCTTTAGCTATTTCCTTTAGTATTCCTATTGTCATCTTACTCTTCCTTCCTCCGGTAAATAAGTCTATTTAAATGCTGTAATACGGTTAAAGCTTTCTTTCGGCTGATTGTTTTCATCAAACAACATCGGCCAGTTCTTTCTGCCTCTGACTGGGAAATCATTTAACCAGTTGTAGCGATCGCTTGCTGCCCACAGTGTGACTGAATCAATGTGCTCACTGTACTCTCTAAACAGTTTAAAGAAAGCATCGTAGCGTTCTGCCTGCTTCTCTAACATCTCTGAAGTCGGTTCAGTTAAATCGGTGCGTCTATCGTCATAATTGAACACTGATACATCCATTTCTGTTACTTGTAATGTTAAACCAAGCGAGGCATATTTTTCAATAGCTGCTCGAATATTATCGAGTGACGGATCTTCCAGTCCCCAGTGAGCTTGGAGTCCTACACCGTCAATTGGCGTGCCTTTATCAACGAGTTGCTTGATTAATGTATAATATTTATCTCTTTTTTCTGGATGAGACTCATTGTAATCATTAATGAACAAGCCCATTTCTGGACTGGCTTCTCTGGCAAATTGAAAGGCTTTTTCGATAAAATCTTCTCCAACAACCTCAAGCCACTGAGATTGACGTAAGATGTCTGTCCCTTTATCTTCGATGACTTCATTAACAACATCCCATGCATAAAATCCGTCTGTATACCGTTCTAAAACAGTATCGATATGCGTTTTCATTCTTTCTAAAGCAAGTTCTCTGCTGGCTGTTTTATCTCCATCTTTAAAGAACCAGTCAGGTGTCTGGTTATGCCACAAGAGCGTATGTCCACGCATAGCCATTCCATTTTCCTTGGCAAATTGGACGATCTGGTCAGCTCCTTCAAAAGTAAAGCGCCCTTCTTCCGGTTGTAATTCTTCAGGCTTCATAAGATTCTCTGCCGTTAAACTGTTAAATTGTGTGCGAATTAATTCCCCGTCGTTTTTCAATGTATCCGGGTTGACAGCTACTCCTATTTTAAAGTAGTCTTTATAAGCTTCTTTTAAAGTGATTAGTTTGTTTGTCATGGTGTATTCTCTCCTTTTTAGTCTTCCCAATTCATTTTATAATTGCCACTCAATGCTAAAACAGCAAAGAAGTACAGGCAGTTATCATAATAGCGTCTATTTCCTTCACGTGGTGCCGTTTCAAAAAATTGTTTGACCACTTGCTCAGTCAATTCCTGATTATCTAAGGCCAACGTCCCCATTGCATTGGTTGCTAACAAGCCAATTGGATGGAGAGATTTCTCTCCCGTATCTGTTCCGTCAATTTTATACTTTTTATACTCTTCTACAGGAATATCTTTAAAGAAGGTTAAAAGGTTTTCTGCGATTTGAGCATACTCTTCTCTTTGGCCAAACCATTCAGAATCTAGACCAATATTGGCGATTGTTCGGTAAGCATCACTATAAAAATCTCCGTGTCCATTAAAATCATTCGGAGTACCATCATAATTTGCATACTCTGGGTTCATGCCTGTTTCTGTATGACAGGCTTTGACTAAAAAGTCCCGACTGGCTTGGGTGGCTTTTTCCCAGAAGGATCTATCTTCTTCATTAGCCCATACAGCAAACCATTCATAAAAATGGGGCAAATGATACGAAGGATCTGAAAAATCAAGTTCTGGCACAAATTTGATTAAATAATTAGTAGGATCCCACATGGGATGACCCTCTAGTCCCTCTTCACCTTTGTTGATACAGAGATGCAGAAGGTCTTTCGCTTGTTCACTGTAGTTGAAGGGTTTTTCTGTTTTGTCTCCCCATCTTTTAGACGCGAGGAAGAGAGCCATCGCAAAGAACTCTTCTCCATCTGGCGCGGGTCCTGCTCCTATTTTCTCTCCATCTAAGGTGCCGTTCCAAGAGAAGTAGCCTTTATGCGGACCTTCATAAATACGCATATGTGTATCTGTCCACTTCCAAATACGGTCAAATAAATCTTGACGATTCATTTGGACAGCCATCATCATACCGTAAGATTGTCCTTCTGTTCGAATGTCAGTGTTTCCAGTATCCACCATGTAACCCATATCGTCACCCGCATTGAAGTAAAACTTCGTAGCGGGATTGACGAATATAGCGTCCCAAGTTTCTTTTAGTTTCTTCGATATCTCTTCATCGGAATAACTGACTTCTTTGAATACATTTCTTAATTGTCTTTTGTTTTCTATCATTCTTTGCTCTCCTTATTTTTCAATGGGAACTGTAACAGTTTGTTTCCAGCCATCCACTTTTAGATTGAATTGAATTTCAGGCTCATTAGTGTAATCAAAGACATGTGTCACTAAACGCTGCTCATCCGTTTTTAAGATGCCTTTGGTCGATACTTGTTCAATCCTGTTACCTTCCGACAATAATTCAACATCTAGATGGTAAGCTATCGATGCTGAACCATCATAATGAAGCACCGAGTGAACCGTTAGACTTTCTTCGTTTTCTGTTTCTTCTAAGCGAACAGTAGGATGAATAGACACGTTAGTTTCTTTAACTAAAGAAACTTCTATTCGCTCTTTTATATTTTTGAACCTTAATGTATGGAAGCCTTGTGATAAATAGAGTGTCTCATCTTTTTCATTAAGCTCTTGATTACCTACTGTTTCAATAGCTGCATCACCAAATGCATAGAAGCCACTTTTCTTGGCATAGAGAAGCAAAGAATGATTCCTTACTTCTATAGTGCCAGGAATAATTGAATAATCTGATAGCGTTTTAGGACTAAAGTTTGAATACTCTTCCAGTCTATCTGCATGTGGTGTGGGTTCTGGACCAAGTAAGGTTGGCTTTTCTCCTCCCAAGTCTATGATGACTTTCTGAATAACTACCTGTGGATCAATCAGGGATAGATGAACTGTGTGTTTTCCTGGTTTTAAAGTGATCTGAGAACTTTCATAAACATGTGCATTAACAATCACACTTTGTTCCCAATCTTTAGAATCTCGTTCTCCATTTTGAGATAAGTCACCTGGGTGAAGAGTTTCAATTTCTCCTTCATCCACTGATACTCCTAATCTCATCCCTCTTTCTGGATTGAAAGGCAGAGAAGGAGCGGTTACCACTTTAATGGTTGCTTCTGATGGTTCATCTAAGACAATATCATAAGACAATTGAGGTACATGAGTGATATCCCTTTCTTTATCGTACTCCACTGGGTTAATAACCATGGATGATTGCGTTCTTCCATAGTCAGGGATGACTTGCCAACTATGACCTTCACCCTCTTTTTTATCTGTGTAACCTTCTGCTTCAATCGCTATTTTTCCATCTATCGGCACATATCCTCCAACTAATGGGGATTCTGGATTATGCACATGGAGAGTAATCGTCTCTGTTTTTCCATTGCTATCAGATAAGTTGAGGATGCCTGAGATATCCTTACCGTATTCGACTTTATCCCAGTCAAAATCTACTCTTAAAAGCTGCTGGGTGGCTAATGAAAAGTCCGTGAGGCTTGTCTTTAACCAGTCCTTGTCTGTAGCAACTGTTATTTCGACAGGCTCTAATCCCTTGTTGTACACTTCAACAAAAAGGGACTTCTTAGTATAGCGGTCAGTCTGGTTAGTATTGAGAACCTGTACACCCCACTGTCCATTTAAATAATCCTCTTCGTCCAAAGTCTCTATTTCAGGCATCAGGAGTTCATCCGGTTGCTGCCAGTAAGTGTAGCCGATATGAATCTGATCCATCATATGATCCCATTTGCCATCTGAAATCACTTTATTGTAAGTGTAAGTCAGTTGGTTGTCTTCTTCAAATAAACGCTTAGCTTCAGCTGCAACAACATTGGTAGCTATTCTATTTTGCTTCTTGTAGTGTTTAGCTAAATTCACGTATAACTGTAGTTTCAAAACAGTATAGGAAGCTTTTGCAGGGTAGTAAGCGACTTGATAAAAGGCCTCTTTCAAATCATTCGGAAGCGTCTCATATACCCTTTCGGCTAGTTGAACCGTCTGTTCGAATTCTTCTAGCACACGTTCAGCTTCATATTCATTTTCCCAACTATAAAATTCTGTTATATTCAATATTTCCGGTTTGAGTCTGCCGTTAAATTTGACATAATCTCTGATAACCCGAGCGACATCCTTTCCGAAGCTTTCTCCAAATGTATACTCAGCCCATTCCTGAGCATAAACTTCTAAATTATCTGGGTTAAAGGCCTCAACATCCCATGCTAATCGGAGGAAAAATTCCGTCTGGTATTCCATAGGTTTTAAGTCCCCAACGTTGACAATCCAGACTTTTCTCGCATCATATTCATAGGCTTTACGCATTTGTTCATAGGTTTTTTGGATAGGAACTGTGTTTACCCATTTATAAGAACGCGGCCCGCCTACGTAATCGAAATGGTAGTAAATCCCGGCTCCGCCTTTTCTCTGGCGCTCTTCTTTAGTAGGTAAGCGTCTAATGTTTCCAAAGTTGTCATCGCCCCATAGTAACGTCACATCTTCGGGAATTTCCATACCTGAATCATAATATTCTTTGACTTCCTTATAAAGAGCCCACATTTGAGGGACATCTTCAATAGACACGTCCATTGTGTCTTGGATAATTTCTCGCTGATCTTGAATAATTTTTTCCATTAGCTTGATTTTTTCCTGGAAGGTTAAATCGCCTCCCATTGGTTCGTCACCATCTCCACGCATCCCTAAATTGATGATGGTTTCGTAAGGCTTGGAACGCTCAATGCCTTCAGTCCAAAACTCTTTCAAATACGCTTCATTGGTGGAGTAATCCCAAGGTCCTTTTTTATGAGCTTTCCAGTCTCCGTGAGGGCGATCCATCGGTTCATGGTGTGATGTTCCAATAACGACACCGTATAAGTCTGCCGTTTGAATATTTTCTTCATCGTCTTCGTAAAAGGTGCTGTCCCACATGGCTGGCCAGTGATAGTTCCCTTTTAATCGTAACGTTAATTCAAATATCTTTTCATAGAATTCATGGGTGAAATCTGGGAAATGTGTCCGTACCCATGTCATTAACGATGGGCCTTCATCATTTAAGAAGAATCCTCGGTACTCAACACTTGGCTCTCCTTTGCTGATTTTTCCTTTTTCAATATATAGCTCTTTATGTTTTTTAACCGGTACGTCCATCCACCAATACCATGGGGATACGCCCATTCTTTCAGTGATATCGTATATACCGTATATTGCTCCACGCTTGTCACTTCCTAATATAAGGACACTCTCGCCTTCCATCCCTGGTAGGGAGACTGTTTGGATTGTAAAGCTTTCCCATTTTCCTTCTAAGTCACTGGAATCGACTTTTAATGAGTTTAATAATTCTTTATTGTCAACTGTTCCGACAATTATACTCGGTTGGGTAGGTAAGTCATTAAGTAAGGCAGGTTTTTGACCAGTTACCTTTTCAATGTCTGTCTGCAAATCACCTGCAGCCCGTCTGACACTTTTGTGCTCGTTACTCATTACCACAATGGGTAATATTCTTTCTTCATTCACTAATGCAACAGTATCTTTCTTTTTTTCAAATTGGATATAATCCGAACCAAAAAACATAATAGCCTCCAAAAAATATGATTAATAATTGAATAATTCAAAGGACTCTATATCATATGACCCTTCTCCTTCAAAACTCAATATCATAGAAAATGGGTCATTTTGAGTCATAAGTGGTCTGTCTAATGTCATCCATTCGTTTGAATCGACAAATAGTTTCCATTTAATTTCTTCCTTTTCATTTCCATCTAAAGTAATAGTCAATTGACCTTCAGCCTGTCCTCTCACTCTCAGTTTCATCCTTTTTAAATCCGGGAGTGAAAAGTACTTATAATGTAACTCACTTTTGTCGATGATCTGTTTAATCAAAGAATACGTTTTCCCTGTCTCTTTGTCCTCTTCTTGTGTCACAAAAGGAGCTTCAGCGGGATTGTCTCTTTGGTTTAGCTGACAAGCCATTGCAGCAGGATAGGTTGCATAGGTATCAAAGGGACGGCCTCTTAATCCTTGACTCGTATAAGTAGCTGTCTCAAATGTTCCGTCAGCATTCCTTTCCAGTTTGTCCCCTACTGTTTGTCTTGAAAAATGCGAACGATTCGTGTGACGATGATTGAAAACATAATAGCCATTACCTATTTTCTCCATGCTCCCATGATTGTTCTCTATTAAATGAGCATCCTGGGTAGACGACCCGTCATTTCCTGTGTTCTGACTCGTCGCATACAGTAAACCT
The DNA here is from genome assembly GCF_039521845.1 of Alkalibacterium iburiense. NCBI lineage: Bacteria > Bacillati > Bacillota > Bacilli > Lactobacillales > Carnobacteriaceae > Alkalibacterium > Alkalibacterium iburiense. Next base: position 21,624 of record NZ_BAAACW010000056.1, on the reverse strand, counting down.
TTATGCTCAAATCCTCTATCAGGATAGCGACTCATCATATAGTGCAGTCCGGATAAATCCGTTGCCATGTACATAAGGTAATACCAGTCATCAAATTTTCGAATAGAAGCCGCTTCAAAGAAGTTCGGTTTGTGTCTGTCATCATCCGCCTGCATAAGAATCTTTGGTTCTGTTTTGGCCGTAAGCATATCTTTTTCCAGTTCTCTGACAAAAAGACCGACGACCGGGTGTCCATTCTTTTCATTCGCTTTTTGACCAGATCCTGAATAAAGAAAGATTCTGTCTCCATCCACTAAAACGGCCGGATCAAATTCAAAGTAATCAGCATAGTCTGCCCCAAATACTTTACCTGTTGCATCTTTGACCTCCCCATAATAACTAAAGGGACCTGTAGGACTGGAGCTCTTAGCTACTGAGATAATACTGGAATCTGCAATTGAATAGTACAAATAAAAGTGACCATCTGGTCCTTGAGCAACATCCGGTGCATACATATTGCTCTTCCCTTTTTTTATAGGTGAATGATGATCTGTTTTTCTATATATCACACCTTCATAAGTCCAGTCGGTTAAGTCATTGACAGAAGCGGACCAGGTCACGTAATCGCGCTCGCAGTAAGATTGCCCGTTAAAGGCATCGTGACTGCCATATAGGTACACACGATTCCCAAATACATGGACTTCTGGATCGGGTATGTACTCGTCAAAAGGTAGTATAGGGTTAGCTGAATGAAACATTTGAGTCATTTCTTTCCTCCCCTCATACAACAAGGAGGGAATAACCACTCCCTCCTCGCTGTATCTTAACTTAACAAGTGAGTCGATTTTAAAGATTTTTGTTTATGACCATGGCATCTCTTTCGGCTAATAGACTCAGCTCTTGTGCTTTGAAGATATGGTCTTGTGTCATCGCCTGCTCTGTTCCGTTTAAACAGTCTAAAATCATCTGGCCGAAGAAAGGATAGCCTACTTTTCCATTGACGTCATAGTGTTTTTCTCCTTCGTCAGTCACAAGATAGAGATGATTGCCTGTTTCTTCACGAGCCACATCCACGTATTTACGTAATTCAATGGTTCCTTTAGTACCCGTTATAAACGTTCGGCCGTCTCCCCATGTAGACAATCCATCAGGAGTAAACCAGTCCACCTTGAAGTAAAAGGTCGCTCCATTAGCTCCTATTAGTGTCGCATCTCCATAATCTTCTAAACCAGGTGTATCAGGGTTGTCATAATTAGCGACCTTACTATGAATAACTTCAGCATCTGTGTTATTGGAATAAAATAAAAATTGTTCAATTTGGTGACTGCCAATATCACACAGGATGCCTCCGTATTTATCCTTCTCGAAAAACCAGTCAGGTCTGCTTTCTTTATTTAATCGGTGAGGACCGAATCCGGTTACTTGAACCACCTCTCCAATCACACCTTGTTCAATCAGTTCGCCTGCAAAAACGGCACTTTCGACATGCAAACGTTCAGAGAAGTAGACAAAGAAGCGTTTCCCTGTTTCCTGCACTATACGCTTGCTTTCATCCAGCTGTTCCAATGTCGTAAAAGCCGTTTTATCTGCAAAGTAGTGTTTCCCAGCCCGCATAGCTTCATTCCCTATCGCACTCCGTTCACTGGCGATGGCTGCAGAGAGAATCATATCGACAGATTCATCTTCTAAAATCTGTTCTTTTGACTCAGCTAGCTCCACTTCCGGATACGTCTCTTTGAACGCTTTCATTTTATCAGGGTCATTATCATATACCCATTTTAAATTTGCCCCTGCTTCGACTGTTCCATTGACCATTCCATAGATATGACCGTGATCCAGCCCAATCGCCGCAATGGTGAAGCCTCCTTTTTCAATAACAGGTTTTGGCTTTCCCTTTGGTGCATACGTCATTCCACTTTCTTTTGACATTCGTTTCACCTTTCTTTCAGACTCTTATTGGTTTATTTATAGATTCTTTTAGGTTCAGCTACTGTCTTAGAAGAGTCAGCCATCATTTCAATTAATTCTATGGAAGGCAGTGCATCTTCTACGGTAATGTAATCAGTGGTATCTTCCAGAATGGCTCTGTAAAAACTGTCTATGAGATACGTATGACTAGCTCCGAAATAAGATTTGGCCCCTTCTAATTCTTCATCTTCTGCGAGTACTTCTTTTTCTCCAGTGCTTTTTGTTCGGTAAAGTGTACTGTCTTTTATAGTCAACCGTTCTGTATCCGTAATCACTTCAAGCTCAACGCTGGAGTTTGACACATTCGCGTTTGTCGCATGGAGATAGCCTTTTGTGCCTGTTTCGAATTGAAAACTTGCACTGACGGTGTCCTCCACTTCACTTTCAACATCAAGCAATTTGGATAGTGATGCCTTAACAGAAGAAATCTGACCTCCCAGCAGCTGAATCAGATCCAATGTATGAATGGATTGACTCATAATATTCCCATACCCAACTTCGCTTCTGGTTTTTCGCCAAGGTTTTGTCTCATAGTAATCCTGTTCTCTATACCACGTGACTAACCCTTTAATGCCTTGGATAGTTCCCGTTTCTTTTTTATTCAACCAATGGAGCATCTCTAGAAAGGTTGGGTTGTAACGATTTTGAAAGCAGACACAGATTTTTTGCGGATAAGTGTCTTCCAATGTCTTTTGAAGCAAGGCTTCTTCATAACTAATGGCAACGGGTTTTTCAAGCAGTACGTGTAAACCAGCCTCCACGCACTCTTTGGTGACCGGGTAATGTAAGTGATGAGGCAGACAATTGTGAACAACGTCCAACTCATGAGCTTGTATCATCTCTTGGTAATGTGTATAAAAAGGAACAGATTCCGCTTTGGATGCGACAGACGGATCAGTATCACAAACCGCTACTAATTCGGCCTTTGGATTATTTTGAATAGCCTGTATATGGAATGGCGAGACGTCACCTAACCCTATCATTCCAACTTTTAACTTTGTCTTTGAGTTTGGCATGTTAATCCCTTTCAAATAACGTATTTATGTGGTAATTTCATCGTCTGAAAAATTATCAATGGAACCAGATTTTTCGTAAAAACGGGGAGCTTTTTCTAGAACCCCTTCTTTTGTATAGAAAGGATGTGAGTCTTTTAATGGAAGACTGACTTTTTCACCTGATTGAGAAGACGCATAGATAGCCATAATTAATTCCAGAGTCTCTTTGCCCTGTAAGCCGTCTACAACTATCTCTTCCTTCCCAAGTATGCTCTGAATCACATTGCTTAACTGACCCGTGTGTCCTTCATAAGCAAGGTCGTCCAATGCATCGTACTGACGTGTAAGCCGTTGCATTTTGTCCGTATCTTCTTCTGGAAAACCATTCTCTTTTGATTTGGAGGCATAGACTTGAAAAGGAGCAGATAACCGTCCCTCTTCTCCTTGAAATACCAACTGCTGCTCTTCTCCGTGATGAACGACTGAACTCGTCAAAGTAGCCAAGCTGCCGTCTGAGTATTTTCCAATGGCTATGGAGAGGTCTTCTACTTCCGCATTATGGTGAGCGACATTGCTCATGACAGCTGTGATTTCATCAGGCATGCCATTCAACCATTTAAAAATATCCAAGTGATGAACCGCATGGTTAAGCGTGCACCCTCCGCCTTCTTTTTCCCATGTCCCTCTCCACCACAAATCATAATAGTTATGCCCTCTCCACCAGAATGAATCCACTTGGGTGTGAAGAACCTTTCCTATTGCTTTTTGGTCCAGCATTTCCTTCAGTTTCCACATCGGATTGGTAAACCTGTTTTGTGAAATAATGGATAGGATTTTGCCTGTTTCCTTTGCGGTCTGATTCATCTCATCGCATTCTTTTAATGAAGATGCCATTGGTTTTTCAACTACGGCATGTGCACCCGCTTTCATTGCATGGATAGCAATTTCTGCATGAACATAAGGTGGGGTACAAACGGAAACTAAGTCTAATTGTTCTTTTTCAAGCATTGCTTCATGATTATCATAAATAGCTACATCTAAATTAAAGCGTTTGGCTATTTTTTCTGCTTTTTCTGGGTATATATCACAAAGAGCTGTAATCGTTACTTCGTCAGAAAAAGATAAAAATCCTTCGATGTGAAGTGGAGAAATCGCTCCTGTTCCTACTATCGCAACCTTTAACATATAAGCATCCTTTCTTATTTACATAAGGCATTCATTAGATGTTTTGTTCGTTTTCGATTAATTGAGGTTCTATTTTCATGACTTAATGATTATTTAAAAGTTATGTTCTTATGCGATTAATCTAGATAAGAAAGCTGTGTCGATACACAGCTCTCCTTACCTGTCTATTTATTCAGTAGCTAATTTATGTGACAACTCTTTTATTGTTGGATAAACGTCTTTATAGTTTTCATATACTTTTTCATATTTTTCAACAGCTTCAGGATTTGGTTTCACTTCAGATTTATATTGAACAAACACTTCTGAACAGGCTTCAAAATCTTCGAACCATCCGGCACCGACTGCAGCAATCATAGCGGATCCCATGGCTGGCCCTTGTTCTGTTTCTAAGGTCACGACAGGGGCATTAAAGATATCTGCTTGCATTTGTAGCCAGTCAGGGTTTTTAGCTCCTCCACCGACAGAAACAATTTGAGTGAAATCTTTATTTGAATGCTTTTTCATTAACTCATACGAATCCTTCAATGAGAATGTGATGCCTTCAAGAACAGCGCGTGCAAAGTGGTCGCGAGTATGAGCAATATCCATTCCTAAGAAAGTTCCTCTAATGTTACTGTCTGTATAAGGTGTTCTTTCTCCCGAAATATAAGGAGCGAATAATAAGCCATCTGATCCGGGCTTGATATCTTTTACCCCGCTTAATAATTCTTCAAAACTTTCATTCGGTGCAAAGGTTTGTTTAAACCAGTTTAAACTGCTTCCCGCTGCGAGTGTGACTCCCATAGTATAAAAGGCATTCGGTATTACGTGGTTAAAGTAATGCAGGTGACCATTGTACGCTTTGTCTCCTGTTTCTTCATAAGATAAGAAAACTCCCGATGTCCCGATACTAGCCATGGCTTGGTCCGGTCTGACAATCCCTGCTCCAACGGCTGCAGATGGGTTGTCTGCTCCTCCTGAAAAGACTGGGATATCCTTCTTAAAGCCTAGTTTTTGAGCTAATTCAGAGTCTAACGTTCCTATTTTACCGTGAGATTCAACTAAAGGCGGGCAGATGGATACTGGAATATCTAATGTTTCCGCAATTACTTTACTCCAGGTTCTCTTCTCCACATCTAATAATAATGTCCCTGCTGCATCTGAATACTCCATTTGTTTATTTCCTGTTAAACGGAATCCTAAATAATCTTTAGGGAGTAAGAATAGGGCTGCTTGTTCAAAAATTTCCGGTTCATTTTCTTTAACCCATAAGATTTTCGGTAAAGTAAAACCTTCTAAAGCTTTGTTTTTTGTAATATCAATTAAATTATCAACTTTTTCAGTAATGGTTTCACACTGTTCTGTCGTGCGAACGTCATTCCATAAAATAGCGTTGCGTAAAACTTGATCATCTTTGTCTAGCAAGACAAGGGAATGCATTTGACCTGAAAAACTGATGCCATCCAAGTTCTCTGCCACATCTGGAGTAGACTTAACAATTGCTTTCATCACTTCTTTAGCCGCTCTAAACCATTCTGTCGGGTCCTGTTCACTGTGTCCGCGTTTGGGAGTCAATAAAGGGTATTCTGAAGACGCCTCGTCGACAATTTTCCCTTCTTTATTAACTAAAATGCCTTTTAATCCACTTGTTCCTAAATCTAAACCTAAAACATAACTCATTTCAACACTCCTCATTTGTTTAATTTAAATGTCTGATCAAAATAAAATAGCATGTGAGTGGGTCTTATTATTGGATAGACTGACCACTCAGATGAATCTGTTCTTTGAGTCTTCCTAATAATTGATTGATATCAAAAGAAAAAGGGACTGACGAAATGGAAAGCTCCAATCTAAGAACAGATTATTGCTTTAACCATTGGAGTCGGTCCCCTTTTTCCTGCTATTTAGTTATTAATTTTTTCCGCGTTCACCGTAGTTGACTTTTTCTTTACCTTTTTGACCTTTTCCGTAATGACGAGGTAAAGTCCAGTGATCTCTTGTATCTTCCTCTTCTTCATAACGGAAGTACTCAAAGTCCGCTGCTTTATTCATTCCACTGTTGTCAATCACACTCATTCCTACAAAGGCTCCTGTAAAGAAACCTGCTTCTTGAATGTATTCATCAGACAACTTCCAAGAATCAAAGATGACTGGGATGTCTTCCCATTTTTCTCCATCGAATGAATAGCTGAACTGGTAAGTGTACTGGTTTACTTTCACTTTAAACCAAACCGCTTCTGCCTCTTCTGGTACAGGAATCACATCATCCCCTAAAGGAGCGCTGACATTGTTACGCTCAGAAGCATATAAGTCAATGACTTTTCCATGATCTTCGTGCCAGGTCACATGAAGGTTTGTCCAGTTCTTCGTGTTATAGTAGTTCACTAAACCGGCTTGTTGTTGGAAGGTTTCCGGTTCGAAAATAACTTTAGTCTCTGATTCAAACTCGAAAGCTTGCCAGCGACGAGCAACTAGTGCTTGTTTGTGCAAGTTCGAATGACCACCTGCTCCATAAATGCGCAAGTATCCAGGGTTGTCAGTTGTAGAAGCAAACTCAGTATATGGAATACGCAAGGTTTGCCATTGGCCACCTAGTTCGTCTCCCTCAAACTGATCGACGACTGGGAAATCTGGCCCCCATTTTTGTTCTGGTAAATCTGGACCTTCAACTTTAACTTTAGGGTAATTGCCATCTACAATATAAGGCCAGTCGTTTTTCCATTCCATTTTCTGAATAGCTGTTTCACGGCCTAATTGGGAGTATCCGCGATTCATCAATAACACATCACCAGGTGCTTTTGTCAAACGACTATTTAAGTGTGCAAAGTACCATTCTCCATTTTGAGTTTCTACCATTGATCCGTGTCCGGCTCTTTGTAAAGCCAGTCTTGGGTCATAATAAGATGAAATAAGTGGATTATCTGGATGATTTTCATAGGGACCATCTATATTTTTAGAACGAGCAATGGAAGCGTGGTGTTCAATCATTGTTCCACCCTCAGCTGTTAAGAGGTAGTAGTAGTCGCCAATTTTGTATAAGTGAGGCGCTTCCACTAATCCAACATCTGTTCCGTGATAAATTACTTTGCGTTCTCCAACTAATTTTTCCTGTTTCGGATCGTATTCTTGTAAGACGATTCCACCGAAGTCGTGTCTGCCTACACGGTGATCCCAAACCATATTCAGTAACCATTTACGGCCATCTTCATCATGGAATAAAGAAGGGTCAAAGCCTGACTGATTTAAAAAGATCGGACTGCTCCACTCTCCATCAATCGTTTCGCATGTTGTTAAATAGTTTGTTACATCTTTATAAATGCCACCAGTGACTTTAACGTCAGAATAAATTAAATGGAATTTCCCATCTGCATAGCTTAACTGCGGAGCCCAAACTCCACCAGAATCAGGGTTTCCTTTCATATCTAGTAACTCGACTCTATTTAATGGACGCGCTACCTGACGCCAGTTAACTAAATCCTTTGAATGATAAATGACAACCCCTGGGAACCACTCGAATGTAGATACAGCAATGTAATAATCATCACCTACACGAACCATACTTGGATCCGGGTTAAATCCTCTTAACACAGGATTTTGAATTGTTGACATATACATATCCTCCTATAATTTAAATACATTTTTAAAAAAGAATAAAATTATTCTTCTTCTTTAACAAAATTAGCTTTGACGTCTTTAACAATAGTATAATTGTAAAGCAGCCAAATGTAAGACAGAACGGCCGGCATAAGGAATAATAGCCATTCAGAAATTGCCATCAATAAAAAGATAACAATAAAGATAATGAAGAAATTACCAAAAGTCAGTTTTAACTTGATAAAGAAATAATACAATCCTAATCGGAGTAAATCTCTGTATCTAAAACTAAACTTCGTTTGGATTATAAATACGGGTATCAAAAGTAAAGTCGAAAATAATATAAGCAAAGCAAAAAAATACCCTATTAAAATATATTCACTAGAAGCAACATTAAAATAATAATTGATATTAACTGAAAAGATATAAATCAGAAACAGATAAGGGAGCCATACCTTAAATGAATCTAAAAAGTTCAGTCGGTGAAAATAGCGAAAGTCTTTTCCAGGATCTGAAAAGTCATCTTCTTCAATGACCCTCAATGTTGACCCAATAAGCGCACTAATCGCAGGCCCCAGTGGAATGATACCAATTAAGTACCAGACTATATTCGCTAATGTGGCTTCTAAGAAGAAAAATAAGAAAAACAATGGAATAAAATGTAAGTTAAACCAAAGTGTTGTAATTAAAAACCAAGAAATATTTTGAGAAATTTTATATAAACAATTATTCCCCAAATCATTGTTGTTATCTGCTGGCATAGCCATTTCCTTTCACTCATTAGAATAAGAGCTTGCCTTATTCTTTTACTATTCTTAAACCGTTATCTTCATTATACACCAGTATGTTAATTAAATAAACAAACTAATTGAAAACAATTTCAAAATGCCTAATTTTATCCATTGAGAGACTAGGATTGTCCAGTTAATGTCTTAGTTTGTCTTTAACAAAACAAAAAGCTACCCTCTAAAGATACTCTTCACATTCGAGAGCAATAACAGGAGAGATAAGAAAGTCTTATCACTACTATTCATTAGGGGTAGCTTTTGTTAAGAAATCCCTTCTAAATTAAGGTGATCTCTTTCTTTTTAGTATTCCATCAGAATCTTAGTTATTTGCTTCTAAGTTTGCTTGGAATTCTTGGTGTGCATTATTAACGATTTCTAGATATTGGTCAACGTTCTGGTTTTCTAAGTCAGCCATGAACTCATCCCAACGATCTAGATCGTATTGTCCAGTAATGAAGCTTGACACTCCCACTGCTTTAGCTGTGGGAGTGTCAAAAAATATGTTTTCTTCTATCTCACAATGTGTTACACTAGGCATATCGATAGTTTGTTAGTCGAATTAACTAACTTCAATTATACTATAGCGAAACTTTATTTTGATGTCAAGCGCTTCTAGATAGTTTCTTCATTTTTTATGGATACTTGACAAACCATTCACACTTGAGTAAGTGTATACTTAAAAAACAAAGACGAAACAGACTATTATAAGAAAGAGGAAAAGATAATGTTTAGAATGAAAAATTCAATTAGAGAACAAAACAGCATCATTGTATTATCTGAAATAATTAATCGGCCGGAGATTTCCCGAGCCATGATTTCTGAATTGACCGGACTTAACAAAGCGACTGTTTCAGAAATCGTCCGCCGTCTGATTGAAGACGATTATGTGATTGAAATCGGACCTGGAAAAAGTACCTCTTCTGGAGGCAGGCGCCCTATTTTGTTAACTGTCAATAAAAAAGCGGGTGTATCCATCAGCTTTGACGTGCGCTATGACCGAATCAGTTACCTTATTACTTATTTAGATGGAGAGAAAATTGATTACACAATAGAAGAAAAGGAAATGACTAAAGATAATATTGTCGATTCGATCACTTCTGTTGTAGAAAATTTTAAATCCACTTTAACAGACAGTCCATTTGGGATTATTGGCATTACCATCTCAATTCACGGGATTGTAAATGAGAACAAGATTGAGTTTACACCCTATTTTGACTTAGATGAGATTGATTTAGTGTCTATTTTAGAACAAAAGTGTGACTTACCCATTCACATTGAAAATGAGGCGAATCTCTCTGCTCTTGCCGAAGCTGCTTTCGATTATGAACATGAACACATTGTTTCATTTAGTGCCCATACAGGGATTGGAGCAGGCGTTATTTTACATGGCCAACTGCATCGGGGATCTAGCGGACGCAGTGGTGAAGTGGGACATACGGTCCTCTATCCTAATGGCGTCAATTGCCCATGTGGAAACCAGGGATGTCTGGAGCAGTACTGTTCAACGAAAGCTGTTGTCAGAAAATTCCAGCGTCTAAAAGGAGATGAGTCCCTCACTTTCGACGATCTTGTTGCCTCCTATCATGAAAAAGACTCTTCGACCTTAAACATGATTCTTCAATTTGCTAAGGATTTTGGAATCGGTTTGATGAATGTGATTGGAAACTATGATCCGGAAGTGGTATACATTAACTCTGAGCTACTCGAAGAAATACCTGAATTAATTAGCTTACTTCAACATTATCTCAGCATGACGATTTATAAAAATGTTGTATTGAAGCAATCCCTGCTCGGCAAAAAAGCCAGTCTTTATGGAGCAACTGTCATGAATCTGCAAAAATTCCTTCATGTCAGCAATGTTGAATTTAGCTTAAACATGGAAAAAGTGTTAGAAGTGGAATGAAAACTTAAAAAGCGTTCACTAGGGAAAATCCAAGGGAACGCTTTTTTGCTGTTTAGTTTAAAGCACGTTTGAGTGTATCTCTTACGGCTCCAGGTCCTGCTATCAACTCTTTGAAATAATCTGTGATGGTATCAGATAAGCCAATCGTGTACAAGTCATTGCCGAAAATATCTTCTCGACTTAAAATCGGTTTTATTTTTTCTTCTATACCCTCTGTGTCTCCAAGCGACACTTGAGCCATAATAGGTACCAACTCATCCAGTAAAGGATCTGGACTGAGTGTCAGGCTTTCTCCTTGGTCATCCACTTCCATCAAATAGCGCAACCAGCCTGCTAAAATTAGTGGGATAAATCTTAAGGAAGTCACGTCCCTGCTTTCATCTTTTACATAAGACTGAATCGTCTTCCCATAACGTATAGACAGTTTTTGAGATGTATCTGTCGCAATACGCTGCGGCGTATCCGGCATAAACGGGTTCGGGAAGCGCACATTAATGACTTCGTCAATAAAGGCTTTCGGATCCAATATTTTAGGGTCTACCACTACTGGCAACCCTTCTTCATATCCTATTTTCTCCACTAGAGCCTTCAATTCTGAGTCATTCATTTCCTCGTGAATAGAGGTATGGCCAAGTAAGCACCCGTAAATAGCCAATGCCGTATGCAATGGATTTAAACAGGTCGTCACTTTCATTGTTTCGGCCTTATCCACTGTCTCTCGGTCTGTAAAGATAACCCCAGCTTCTTCTAAAGGCGGTCGGCCATTAGGGAAATGATCCTCTACCACTAAATACTCAGCCTCTTCCGCATTCACGAATGGAGCGGTGTACGTCTGTTTATTTGTAATAATCACCTCTGTGTCTTCAAAGCCATCCTCTTCTAGAATGTTCTGAACATCGGCATCTGGACGGGGCGTGATTTTATCTATCATACTCCACGGGAAAGAAACTTTATCGGGATTAGACACATAGTCCGCAAATCCATCATCCACTAAACCTTCTTTCACCCACATTCTCACAAACTGAGTGACGGTGTCTTGAAGCAGCTGACCATTGTGAGACGCATTATCCATTGACACTAAAGCAATAGGGGCCGCTGACTGTTTGTAGCGTTCATATAACAATGCAGACAATTTCCCCATGTAACTCATCGGTTTTTCTGGTCCATTTTTAAAGTCTTGTTTTACAGGTTCCATTATTTCGCCCCGTCCATTGACCAGGCTGTAGCCTTTTTCAGTAATGGTAAAACTTACCATCTGTAAAGAGTCTGCTCTGAAAATTTCCTTAAGTCGGTCAAACTCTTCTGTGTTTTCACTATCCATACGTAAAGATTCAACGACTGAACCGACAACCGTTTTATCAACAGACCCATCGGCTTTTAAGGTCACCAGTAAGCTTAGCTCATCAAAAGGACGGTAGGCTTTTTCTATAATTTCATAATCGAATCCTTCTCCCACAATGATTCCTTTGTCTAACTTTCCTTCATTTAAGAGTCTTTGGGTAAACATAGCTGGGAAGGCTCTGAATATGTTTCCAGCCCCTAAATGGAGCCATGTTGGTTCGTTTCTTGTGTTTTCTCTTACTTGGTCTCTATCAAATTCTGGCAAGACATACCCTTTTTCTTCCCACTGTGATCTATTTTCAAGTTCTTTTCTATTTAACTTCATTTATTCCACTCCTTAATCTTTGGTTTTAAATTGAAAGGCTTTGAAATCAAACTGACTACCCGGTAAAAAGATAAAGGTAACCGTTCCTTTACCTGATAATGGGGTAAGGTCAAATTGTTTACTTTCTGTTTTATTTGTTTGTGTGAATTCAACTAATTGATTCACCTGGCTGCCACTTTCTCCTTCAAAGCGAACATGAATGGTATTTTTTTCAATCGGTGAATGGCCTTCAATGAGGATTTCTCCAGCTTCTTTGTCCGAGAAGTCCATATCCTCAAAAATGAGAGACACGTTGTTTCCGATTTGTCGCACCTCTTCTTCTGTCTGTTCGAAGGCATCCCCATAAATAAAGTCAGCTTCCACCGCTTTGTTATAAGAAAACGCTCTGTTTTGCTTTTCGAAATAAAACCCTTTTAAATGCACTTTCGCATGCATCATAAAGTACAGAGAAGTCACGCCTGTCAATCGTTTACTTAACTGATAGCTTTCTTCCTGGTAAACATTCCATTTCGATACTTTTTGATAGTGGGCTTCTTTTAGTAGAATACTGCCTTCTTTTTTCGGATGTCCTTCCCAAATTTCAATCACATAGTTTTCATCGCTTAATGTAAATAAAGGCAAGGTAATGGTATCCGATCCGTAAGCTCCGAAATCAATCTCATGGTATCCCACGATTGTCTCGCCATCTCGGCTTGTAGCAACTCCTCGCTCGTTGCCATTTGACACATCTCCCATTGAATCATCCAACAAAGAGCCTGAAATGAGTTCATAGGGATTCTTATACGCTGTTCCCATATCTGTAATAGTCATATCCAGTTCAGAAATGAGTTTAATTTTATCCGTGCCATTTTTCGTTGTACAGCGGACTCTGAAAGGCCCGTCTCCTTTAGCCGTAACGATTGCTTTAGGGCCGCCTACTATAAGACTCGCATGCGTCATTTCAACTCCCGCATCATTAACAATACTCCACTCTAAATCCGTATACGTCGTATTTTCCGGATAAAGAGTCGCTTCAACAATCGTCTCAGTATTATCAGGATGCAAATGAAGCCCGTTTGAACTGGTTAACTCAATTTTTCTAACAGGCAGTTCATCCGATTGTCCCGTTTCGATAGCCCGTTCTGTATTTTTGTGTTGTGCTTCTTTTATAAAGACTGTTTCTGCTTCGACAGCATGCAAGGTAAGCTGTGCTGATTTGATATTGTTAGACGACACCTCTACCTCAATGGGACCCGTTTCTGTCGTAGCTTGAATAATGGCCATTGCCTTCCCGCTGAACAGTCTTCTAGAGATTCCTTTATACTGGTCGTAATCTGTGCTGTCTCCATTATCTAGTCCAACCAGTCGGCCTGCTCCGCTCACATGAACCTCTACGCGATTCGTTGCATTTTCAACAGGATTTCCTTCCGCATCCAAAGCACCGATTTCAACAAAGATTAAATCTCTTCCATCGGCCTTCACTTCAGGTTTATCCGCTGTAAGAATGAGTTCTTTCGCATCCCGAAATGAACGTCTGACGCTTCGGCCGATTTCCACATCCTGTTCATCATAGGCAATCGCTTTTAACTCACCTGGTTCATAGGGTATTTGCCACGTTGGTGTGATGTCTGTATCATTTTGGTGATCAATGTGCTTTTCCCCAATGACTTCATCATTTAAGTACAAGACGACTTTAGGGGCATTGGTCGCCACTCTCACATCAATCGTTTGACCGGGATTAAAGTCCCAATAAGGAAACAGGTGAATCATTGGCTTGTCTTTATAATGAGTCCAGGCTGACTGATAAATGTAATAGGTATCTTTAGGGAAAGTCGCCGTGTCAATCTGTCCGAAATACGAATTTTTTGTATGATAAGGTGTCGGTTCACCAATATAATCAAAACCTGTCCAAATAAATTGTCCCATAGAAAAAGGGGTGTCCCGGTCATACGTTAATATTTCCTCGGGAGTATCTGCTCCCCAGCTCGTTGAACTATTACCCAAGGCTGAACACTGTTCATCGTCATCTGCTAAGACAGACTGCTTGTATGGGAAATGATAAATGCCACGACTCTGCACGACTGACCCCGTCTCGCTTCCGTAAATAATCCAGTCGGGATGCGCTTCATGGTGGTCTTCGTAATACTTTTCACCGTAGTTGTATCCAGCTACCTTTAGGAAATCAGCTACTTTCTGAGCGTTTTCCCAAGGCATATAGTTTGAACCAATCGTTACAACCGCGTTGCTTTTCGGATCAAACTCCTTAATATAGCTATCCAGCTGTTTCGCTATTTCGAGTCCGCGCTCGTCGGCATGGGTATCGTAAATCTCGTTTCCTATTGTCCACATAATTAAACTCACATGGTTGCGGTCTCTTTTGACCCAGCTTCTTATATCTTTGTACGCCCACTCTTTGAAGAATCGGGCATAGTCATAAGTTGTTTTCGGTCGTTCCCACATATCAAAGGATTCGGAAACAATTAAAAAGCCCATCTCATCCGCCAGTTCCATCAATTCTCTTGCCGGCATATTATGAGACGTTCGAATGGCGTTGACACCCATCTCTTTTAAAAGGGTAAAGCGGCGTCTTAAGACAGCCGTGTTGAAGGCTGAGCCTAATGCGCCAAAATCGTGGTGCTCACAGACTCCTTTCAATTTCATTCTCTTTCCATTCAAAATGAAGCCTTTATCTGGATCCATGTTTACTGTCTTGAACCCTACTCGTGTTCTTCTCCGTTCAAGGACTTCATCTGATTCCTTGTGCATTAACACTGTTTCCAACTCATATAAATGAGGGGCGTCAGGCTCCCATTCTTCAACAGTTAAATCTTCTAAAGACAAGCTGACGGTTCCTTTTTCGCTGACTTGAGTTTCCACTTCTTGAATCAAGTGATCTTTTTTAAAAAGAGTGTGTTTCAGCTTTATAGGTTCTTCGGTCTGAACGTCTGTCTCTATCTCCATTCGGTATGTTTGGTTTTCTTTGTGTGATGAGATATAAAGGCCGTCGGTTTCAATATAAGACGGGCCGTTTAGCTTGATCCAAACATTCCGGTATATGCCAGCCCCGGTGTACCATCGGCTATTTGGGGATTGATGAACGACTTTTAGAAGGATGTCATTTTCTCCTTTGACAAGGGCCTCTGAGATATCCATTTCAAAAGCCGAGTACCCGTATTTCCATTCTCCGATTTTAGTGTCATTCACGTAAAGCGTGGAATCCATATACACTCCATCAAAAAGGAGAGAAACCGTCTGGTAATCGCCTTCATAATTTAACGTTTTTTTATACCAGCCTACGCTGTCTTGATATAATTCACGAGTATTTCCAATGAGCCAGTCATGGGGAAGTTCAACGGGTTCAAAAGTGTTCGGTTTTTCATGAGAAAGCCCTTCTACTTTGGCGAACTGCCAATCCTGAGTAAACAATTTAATTTGATTCACTCTTATTGCCTCTTTTCTGAACTATTGTTGTATCGTTTGTTCATTTATTAAACAAACTCCTCTTTCATAAGATTAAGCTTTTTTGGAAACGATGTCAATCATTCTTCTGTTTTACTTTTTGCTTTTCGCTCCTATAATAGATAAGAGAGTGATTATAGAGAGGAGTCTATATATGAAATTGATTGTGGACGCAGATGCCAGTCCCAAAAAAGAAGAAATCATTCATGCCGCACAGAACTATGGCTTAGAAGTGATTCTCGTTTCAAGTATTTCCCATTATTCTGTAAAAGAATTACCTGAAGGGGTATCGCGTGTGTGGGTGGATACGGGGATTGACTTGGCAGATTTTAAAATCATGCAGCTAGCTTCCGCTCGTGATATTGTCTTTACCAATGATTATGGCTTAGCTTCTATGTTACTACCGAAAAAGTGCCGCATCATTCATCATGAAGGCTATGAATATACCGAAAGCCTCATGCAGCAATTAATTGACAGCCGCCATTTGTCTGCGAAACAGCGTCGGACTTCTAAGCGATCTCGTGTTAAATCGATGGATCCTTTCGCGGGAGAAACACGGATTCCTTTTGAAGAATTGCTGGAACAGGTGATTACCGAACAGTTAGAAAAAAGAAATGAGGCAAGCGAATGATTACGATTGGTTTAACAGGCTGGAGTGACCATGCGTCGATTCAACGCACACGGGACCGCCGATTAGAAGAATATGCCAGTCATTTTCCTGTGGTTGAACTGGATACTAGTTTTTATGCGATTCCTTCTGAAAAGAATATCTCGCAGTGGATAGAAAAGACACCTGCCGTCTTCCAGTTTATTCCGAAAGCTTACAGCGTATTGACTTTACACAAAGATTTTAAGGAAAACTTTTCTACAATGGATGAGGCTTTTTCCGCATACAAACAAGCCTTCCGTCCTATGGTTGAAGCCGACAAGGTAACCTCTTTCCTTTTTCAGTTTCCTCCAACATTTGACTGTGTGAAAAAACACGTCAATTATTTACGGTATGTTAGAAAGCAAATGGGTGATTGGCCTATTTCTATTGAGTTCCGAAATCAGAGCTGGTTTTCAGATACAACAACCGAGAATACCCTCCAATTTTTGAGAGAGTATGCCTTTACTCACGTGGTGGTTGACCAGCCGCAGACACCCAATAACAGTGTACCAAAAATTGTTGAGACGACTCATCAGCCTTTCAGTTTCGTTCGCCTTCACGGACGCAACTACGAAGGCTGGTTAGGCGAAAACGTCACTGACTGGCGAGCTGAACGCACCCTTTACAATTACTCAGAAGAGGAACTCCTAGAATTGAAAGAGTTGGTCTTAGAGTTAAAAAACAGTCTGATTATGTATGTGTTATTTTTAATAACAACTCTGGCGGTCACGCTGCGACTAACGCCAAACAACTACAGTCCTTACTTGGTTTAACTTTTGAAGGGTTAGGCCCGCAGCAGCTGGATTTATTTTAAGAATCGTTTCATTCGTCATTAGCAGCCTTCTTTCCTATTCCTTTCGAAACTTTTCAATGATGAGTGAGACTTACTCGTCTATTTTTTAGACTAAGTGTCATTAATTCGGCTTTGAATGACACTTACTAGAACATTTTTCAGACTAAGTATCATTAATCCGGCTTTGAGTGACACTTAACACTCTTTTTCCTGGACTAAGTGTCACTATCAGCTAAATAATAAACAAAAAGACTGGCTCTTTTCGGTAAAATGCTTACCGAGCGGAGCCAGTCTTTCTATCTTTTTTGGTTAATTGAAATAAAAAATTAAATAACGAGTATATTGTAACTCCTACTGCTGCACCAGCTGTATCAATTAAAATATCAGTCACAAGGAACATGCGTCCTGGTACGAAAATCTGATGAATTTCATCGAATACGGCATACAGAAAAGATAGGAAGATAGCTAATCCAACGGCTTTCCACCCTTCTATACCAGAGACCCATAAGGCATTTTTTATAACACTGCCTAAAAAAAGATAAATAAAGAAGTGAGCATATTTTCTTAAGTAGCGGTGAATGACCCAGCGATTCATTTCTAAAATACCACTTTCCCCTACTCTCGGTCGAATGACATATACCAGAAGATAGACACTGGTCAAACTGAGTAAGATAAACAGTATAAACAATCCAATTTTAATTAGCCTTCCTGACGAAATGCGGGATAACCACAATAAGAAAATGTGATACACAATAACGAAGCCAATGACGCCGATCCATTGCCAGTAGTTCAATAATCGCCAGCCGATTTCCATCGCCCCCACACTCCATTTGACTGATTCCTGAGCAGGCTGGGATGAAAACCAGAAAAGAACGGCCATCCAGAATAGAACGACACCCCACGATAAGACACTCAAGAGCCGATTATGCTGTTTTGCTTTTTTCGTCATGGTCCTCGCTCCTATACATCTTTTAAGCCCTGTTCACTTCTCCGTTTTCCATAATTTTTTCTCCATCAATCCAGACAGTCGGTTCTTTCACGACACAATCGATGTGGACACCCGCTTCGGTTACTCCCCCAAACGGTTTATTTGATCCGAATGCTATATGAATCGTACCATACACCTTTTCATCTTCCAAAACGACACCGGTTATTTGGGCTGTAGGGTTCGTTCCGATGCCAAATTCCGCTATGATTCTTCCTTTGTCGTTTCCTAACAGTTCAAGCAACTCTTCACCCTGATTGCCAGATGCGTCAACCAGACGCCCGTCTTTGAGTACTAATACAACCGGTTCATTCACTTTACCCAATTGAGCAATGGATCCGTCTACGACTAGTTTCCCATTAGCTGAATCTTCTATAGGAGCGATATACGCTTCGCCTGATGGGACATTTCCAGCTTGACCTTTTTCTCTGAAAATTCCCGTACTCGGTATACCGGGACGATCGGCGATTGAAAAAGTGAGCACTTCTCCATCTTTTTCAATTTTGACTTCAGAAGCCTGATCTAACACTGAAGTGAAATGAGAGGTTAAATCTAGTATCGTTTCGGGGTCTGCTTCAATGGCTCCTTTTTCCAGCATATCAAAAGTTAAACCGGGCATCGTGCCAATTCTTGTCCCTGTAGCGACCGCCTCTTTTTTGGCATGCGTATGAGTCAGACTGGCATGAGTGATACACAAGGCGACATCCGCATCTTTCATCGCTTGAACGATAATAGCGGGTGGTTCTTCTCCCGATCGGTAAATCGATGGAAATTGAGCAAACACGGTCTCATTCCCTTTAATACACGCTGCTTCATAAAAAGGCATGGCTACTTGTCTCATACGGTCATCCGTAATGATCACCACTTTTTCACCTTTTTGTAAGTTGAAATTATTTTCAAATACTTTGATGGCATTATCGATATATTTAGTCACTTTATTCATCCTTTTCTAAATGATTTGAAGTATATGTAAAAAGTTAATATCTCTATTCTATCTAAAAAAGGCAATGGAAGAAATACTTTCACGGAATTAAGCGTCAGAGTTTGTTCTTTTGTCGGAATGTGAGTAAACTAAAGGTAAGATAAATTTAGAAAGGATCGATAAAAATATGACTGATTACATGACTGCTTATGGATTCACCACTCCTCAACTAGATGGCGGACACCCTCCTATTGAAAAACACTCTATCCCTGTTCCTGTTCCAGAAAAGAGGCAAATCCTTGTAAAAGTTAAAGCGGTGTCGCTTAATCCAACTGATATAGCCACATGGTCTAGAAAAAAAGAGTCAGATGACTCCTTAACTATTTTAGGAAGAGACGTGTCAGGTACGGTTGTATCAACCGGTTCAGATGTCACTTTATTTAAAGAAGGCGATGATGTCTTCTATCCCGGTTCGAGTAATATTCAAGGAGCCCAAGCCGATTTTCATGTCATTGATGAACGAATGGTATCTTTAAAACCTAAGAACCTTACTCACTCTGAGGCAGCTGCTTTGCCCTTAACCGCTTTGACTTCATACGAAGTGATACATGATCGCTTATCTTTGCTTAGTCAATCTGAAAACCCGAAAGATACGATACTCCTTATTGTTGGAGCCGCTGGTGGAGTTGGTTCGATTGCCTGTCAAATTGCATTAAATTATGGGTTCACAGTTATCGGCACAGCTTCTAGAGAAGAAAGTGCGAATCATGTGAAAAACTTAGGCGTCAAGCATGTGATTAATCACAAAGAACCTTTCGAGGAACAATTGAAGGCAATAGGGTTTGAAACGGTGGATGCCATTTTACTGGCAGCTAAAGCTGATGACAATATAAATGAAGCAGCAGAAGTCATTCGACCACAAGGTAGCGTGTGCTCTCTTCTGCCATTAAAAGACCCTCTTCCTCTTTCATTTTTCAGTAAAAGCATATCCTTTAGCTATGAACTCATGTATACCCGGTCTGTTTATGAAACATCTGACTGGATAAAGCAGCATGAATATTTAATAGAATTGAAGAATCAAGTGGAACAAGGGTTCATACAGTCCACTTTAACGAAACACTATTCCGAAATGAATGAGCACACGTTAATCGAAGCATACAAAGAATTGATGAGTGATCAAACCCTAGGTAAAATCGTCTTGGAACACTCTTCCTAATGAAAACAAGAAACGAGTGACTAAATTTTCTACATCATAAATAAGACCTGCCATCACTTCTACATGATGGTCAGGTCTTATTTTTTGACTACTTTATCTCCAAATACTCTAAAATAAAAGACTGGAAAACTGATACTGAAAAAGAAAAACAAAGGGACAAAATACAAGCTCAGAGCCAGCTGCCCTATCAACAGTAAGGTAATCCCCAGCGTATAATGTGGATAACGAAAAATACTATACAAAGATAGAAGTAATCGATTCTTCAAGGGATGACCTGTCGAAAAGAAATACGTTTGATGTATGAGCGAAAGGAGAAGCACTTCTTATAAAATCAAGCTTTTTCAATTAATCGCTTACTCTTTTAGTACATATCAAACATTCCATAATAGATAGAAATGAAAAAAAGAGCCGAAGAACTCTTACTTCTTCAACTCTTTTTTAGAAATGAATTTTTTTTATACAAGTTAAAATTTTATAAAAAGGGTGGTTTATTCTACTGTTCTTTCGGTGTGAAAATAGCCAGAATAGCCTCTTCTAACACGCCGCCCAAAACGAAAATGAGCCACGTCCATCCCCATCCTCCTTGCCAGAAACTTAAAATGAAATAAAGAGCGATTAGGATTGGCCAGTAGATTTCATCAATAAAATGATTGGCTTTTTTCTTCTGAATCTCTCGTTTCACTTCTCCTTCAATGGCATCCATGGATTTTCCATTGGTTAATAAAACAGTGAACGCATTCCAATAATTCCCGCTATAGACAAATAGTACAATCCCTAGTCCCGCTAAAACGAGCATGAGTGCTACTCCTATCAAAACTGAATAGGTCTGACTAATTAGCAGGCTGAGAAATAAAGGCGTTAAGGACAATAGACAGAGGGACACACCAACAACGATACTAAAGGTAAAGGAGCGTTTGTAATTCTGCTTGACTTCTTCCAACCAGTCCCTATCTGACGGCAATAAAACAAAAGGGGAATGATACCCGTTCAGTTCTTGCAGTTTCATCCCTTCAATGATGAATAAGCCGATTCCAATGACGGCAAATGCAAGTAAGACAATTAATCCGATATAAATAGACGCTCGTGCAAAATTGGACCAGGCCATAGTGATGAGTAATCCGGCTATCCCTATTAAAATGGATAACACACCTAACCCAATATTTAATCCACTCTTTCTTTTCGCTTCAATGTACCCTTCCAGATCTTCTGTTTCTGCCACATGATAATGTATGCTTTCATCCACTCTTGACTCTTTAGAAAAGCCCATTTCTTCCAGTAATTCTTCAATGTTCCCGAACTCTGCAATGACAATCCCAATTGCTTCGTGCTCGGATACCCCTTCCTCTTTTAAAGCCAGATATTTGTCTTCCATGTTAGCTAAAATATCTGTTTTTAACTGCTGCGTTTCTTTCGTTATCGGTACGGTTTTAAACATTTGATCGACATAGTCATTAATGATATTCATTTTTTCTCCCCTCCAACCAATTGGGTTAGTGTCAATACTTTCTTTTAATAATTGCTTACAATGGTTGTTATATCAAGAAAAAACAAAAAAACACTTGCC
>NZ_BAAACW010000055.1:47452-47742 GCF_039521845.1 Alkalibacterium iburiense | reverse complement strand
TGTTCCTGTCGTCTCAGACGGCAAAATGTGATAAGCAATCTGAGCTATCCAATGGTAGCCTTTTTTGGTGATACGCATCGCTCCCCGTTTCGACTGAGATAACAGCTCAAACTGATCACTTGTTAGCACAGCTTTAATAGCCGTTCTCTTTGATTTGCCTTTTTGCATAATAGGAAAAGCGAGATGATTTGGAGTGACCGTATAGTTCTGATTGTTCCATGAGACTGTTCGTTTTTTGAACACACAGTTTCCGTGTTCAGCATATTTGGACTTAGCATACCGGATAAGTT
>NZ_BAAACW010000055.1:0-47436 GCF_039521845.1 Alkalibacterium iburiense | reverse complement strand
CGTGATAAATATACTCTTTGGATAGCCGGGTCAATTCAGCTGCTTGTTCTTTAGTCGGCTTTAATTTTACTTTGAGCACTTTAACACAGGACTTTGTCTGTTCTTTTTTCACTCGCTTCACCTCTATCACAAATACAAACGTGTGTTCTTTTTGTTAACTTTAGTATATCACTCCGTCAACGGAAAGGCTAGAGAAATATACACTTATTTTTAAAAGAAAAAGAAGACAAAACAATCAGACATTTATCTCAATGTACGCTCTCATCCCACGATTAAAACCGTGGGCTTTCACGCTTGATAGTTCTGTAAAAAGTGTATCACTAGCAAATAACCCCCTCATTCCTTAAAATAAAGTTACTATAGAAATTAGGAGAGGAACGTGTACTATGTCTAAAGAACAAACAGGGGGCATCATTGTTTTGTTTGGTGGGACAGGGGATTTGGCAGAATCCATGATATTTCCTGCTCTTCACCAGTTATTTAAACAAGAAAAATTCTCGGATCATTTTGCTTTAGTTGGTGTGTCGCGTAAGGACATGTCGGATCAAGAATACCGAGACTATGCTCGAGAAGCAGTAGTGAATGAAGAGGAAGAGAATAATATAAATGAGGAGTTTTTCAAGCACCTATTCTACCAATCAGCTGATAATACGGAATTGGATGATTTTGAAAAGCTGTCTGAAACGATTCAAAAAGCTGCTGATGAGTTCGATACAGACTCTTCATATATTTACTATTATTCACTTCCACCAAGCTTATATGATGAAACAACCACAAACTTGAAGAAATCTGGCATTTTAGATTTAGAGGGCAGCCACCGAGTAGCCGTAGAAAAACCCTTTGGAGAAAGTTTAGAATCATCAAAAGACTATTATGAACTATTTGAAAAAGCCTTTAAACCAGAAGAAATCTACCTGGTGGACCACTTTTTAGGTATGGATTCTCTACAAAATATTTTAGCGACACGATACTATAATCCCTTTCTTGAAGCGATTTGGAATCGTGACTACATTGAGCATGTTCAAATTTCTTTACCAGAAGACTTTTCGATTGGTGCACGTGGGTCATTTTACGATGAAAATGGAGCATTGTTAGATATGTTCCAAAACCATATTTTACAGATTTTATCCTTCGTAGCAATGGACTTGCCAGATGAAATGGAAGAAGATAAAATAAACAAGAAAAAGTTGGACTTATTCAAACACATCCCTGAATTTAAAGCAGAAGATGTAAAAGAAAAAGTCGCGCGTGGTCAATATGATTCCTACCGGGAAGAGGAAGATGTACCGGAAGACAGTTTAACGGAAAGCTACATTGCTATTGAGCTTGAAATAGATAAAGAACGCTGGCGTGATGTTCCTTTTTATGTGAGAACAGGAAAATCACTTGCTGAAAATCATATGACTGTCGATGTTCTTTTAAAAATGCCTTATGATGTATCAGTCAGTGAACAACCACGGCTCACTTTTTCTATCCAACCGCAAGTTGGCTTATCCATCTTGATGAATCAAAATCATTCCGGTAAAGCTGAAGAAGTAGTGAAAACGGTACTTGGCCCGGATAAAGAGACAATGGAAAGTGTTTATATTCCAGAACCTTACGAGAATGTGTTAGCCGATATTTTGAAAGGAAGTAAGAGACATTTATCTACTTTCGAACAAGTTAAAGAACAGTGGCGCATCACTGACTCTATTAAAAATGGAATGGAAAACCTTCCCGATCCGTCATTTCCAAATTACGAAACTGGTTCTAAAGGACCCAAAGAAGCGGACGAGTTACTCGAGAAAAATAATCACAGCTGGATTTATAGAGAATAACGAACATAAGAGATTAACTGTCAAGAGACAATGGTTTCTATATACAAAAACGTCTAATGGGTGTACAATAGACACATAATAACAAATACTCATTAGATAGGGATGATTATATGTCTAAGATCGAAGAAAAATCAAGAGTTTCTTTTAGAACGGATGCAAAATTGAAAGAAGAAGCGACCAAAGTGTTATCAGATATGCAGCTGGATTTAACAACGGCATTTAACTTATTTTTAGATCAAGTGGTAAAACAAAATAAATTGCCATTTGAAATTACTAATGAAACAGCAGAGGAAATTGAATTAAAAGAAATAAGAGAAAAAATTTTAAAAGGCGTTGCAGATGCAGAAGCAAAAAGAGGAATAGACGCGAGTGATTATTTAAATAAATTATTAAAGAAAAAAGAACGCATTGAAGATGAGTAAGTATCGGGTAATATTAACTCAGAATGTATTAAATGATTTAGAAGATATATCCTCCTATATTGAAAATATACTGCATAGTCCATTAGCTGCTTTGAATTTGAAAATTAAGTTGACGAAAGCAGCTCTTTCCTTAGATGAAAAACCCTATCGAGGGTCAAAATATTCTAATTCTTTAAAATATATAAAAAACAAAGAGATCCGAAAATTGGTAATAGAAAACTATTTGATTTTCTATTATGTGGATGAATATGAAAAGGAAGTAAATGTTGTCACGATACACCATCGATTAAAAGGAAAAGTAGAGAAGCTTTAATATGTTTCTGAAATAATAGACTAAGATAAGAGCCGAGGTAACTGATTATTCAGTCAACTCGGCTCTTTTAGTATTGTCTTATTTAATATCCTTATACTCTACTTCTAAAGCGCGCTTAACAGCTGGTCGTTCGCCGACTCTGTCTGCCCATTCTTTTAAGTGAGTGTACTCTTCAGCTTTTAAGAAGGTCGCTGCATCGCCATATAATTCTCCTTGAACGAGACGCCCGTACCAAGGCCAGATGGCCATATCAGCAATTGTATACTCATCCCCATTAATATAGTCTTTATCAGCTAAATGTCTATCGAGTAAATCGAGTTGACGCTTAGTTTCCATAGTAAAGCGATTGATTGGGTATTCTTGTTTCGTTGGAGCATAACTGTAAAAGTGACCGAACCCACCGCCTACATAGGGAGCTGCTCCCGTTTGCCAAAACAGCCAATTCATCATTTCTGTTTTTTCAGCCAATGTCTTAGGGATGAATGAGTCAAATTTTTCCGCTAGATAAAGCAAGATATTGACGGATTCAAACACTCGGATGGGTTTATCTTTAGAATAGTCCATCATGGCTGGAATTTTAGAGTTTGGATTGATTTTGACAAAGTCGCTTCCGAACTGGTCGCCTTCACCAATATGAATTTTATATAAATCATACTCCGCTGATTTCTTACCAGCTTCCTTTAATTCTTCCAGCATAATCGCTACTTTTTGTCCATTTGGTGTACCTAAGGAATACACCTGTAAAGAGTTTTCCCCGACTGGGAGAGTCTGTTCAAAGCGACTTCCCGCTACAGGCTGGTTGCCAAAAGCATTTTCTTCATCTTTGTTCCATTCCCAAACTTTAGGGACTTCATAGTCTGACATAGTATCCGCTCCTTTAATCTTTATATATTCAGTATACTGTTTATCTGTTTTTAAACAAGAATATCATTTGTTAGAGAATGAAAATGACTATGAGAAAATATAATATTATCTTTAATTGCAGTTGTGGTTTTAGTCACAGACGACAAAAAATAACCGTCCAACTTTAGCAGGGTTGACGGTTATTTTAACGTTAAATTTCTGCTACCGCTTCGACGGCTTGCAAAGAAGTCCTTGTTAGCGCAAGGGCTTCTTTTTCTACTTTCATTAAACCATACTGAATTTAACGTAATTCGGAAAGAAGTCTCCCACTTCTAAACGTATGGGTGCGAAGCACCAGTGAAAGTGGGAGATGAATTTTGGTCAAGCGATAGCTTGAATTTATTTTTCAAGACCTTTTCTTATTAGTTCGAGGATAGCTGCTGTTCTTGTCGGCAGTCCATTTTCTTTTTGATAGGCGTCTACTTTTTCTAAAATGATTTTTGGCATGCGTATTTCTACGCGTTCTTTGTCAGACATATGTTCACCCCCGACATGATTGTACGGTGTTTTTACGGTATAATCAAGTAGAAAACTAAAAGAGGAGGTGACAAATATGTTGAAAGCATACAAGTACAGATTATACCCAACCGAACAACAAAAAGAGTATTTTGCCAACTGCTTCGGCTGTGCCCGCTTCATTTACAACCAAATGCTCAGCGACAAAATCGACCACTACAAAAAAACCAAGCAGATACTCAAAAATACACCAGCTCAGTACAAAAAAGAATTTCCTTTTTTGAAAGAAGTCGACAGTCTAGCCTTGGCGAATGCCCAACAGAATCTGGAAAGAGCCTATAAAAACTTTTACCGAGACAAGTCCGTCGGTTTCCCGAAGTTCAAATCCAAGCACAAGTCGAAATCGAGCTACACCACGAATAATCAAGGTGGAAATATTCGAATCGAAGAGGGAAAAATCAAACTGCCTAAAGTCGGTTTAGTAAAATTGAAGCAACACAGAAAGTTTGATGGAAGCATCAAGTCGTGCACTGTCTCCATGAACTAGTCGGGGAAATATTTTATTTCCATCCTTGTAAAATCAGAAGACAAAGAAGTGAAAGCTACCGAAAGAAAAATCGGGATTGATTTAGGCATTTCTGATTTTGCCATCACGACCAACGATTTAGGTGAGACAGAGAAACACAAAAACCCAGAGCATTTGTATAAAGCAGAAAAGAAACTCAAAAAAGCTCAGCGTTCGTTGTCCCGCAAACAAAAAGGCGGGAAGAACCGGAACAAATCTCGATTGGTGGTTGCGAAGAAACATGAGAAAATCGCCAATCAGCGAAAAGACTTTTTGCACAAACTAACGAAGAAAATTACGGACGAAAACCAAATCATCGTAATCGAAACGTTGTCTAGCAAGAATCTGATGAAGAACCACAAACTGGCAAAAAGTATCGGCGATGCCGGATGGTATGAATTTGTCCGCCAGTTGGAATACAAAGCGGAACAAAAAGGACGTACAATCATCAAAGCGGATAAGTTCTATCCATCTTGCCAGATTTGTTCTGCCTGCGGACACCGAGACGGTAAGAAGCTGCTCAACATTCGGGAGTGGGAATGCCCACACTGTGGGGAATACCTCGACAGAGACATCAATGCCAGCAAGAATCTCTTGGCATTAGCCAAGTAAAAGACAACCAATGAGGCAGGGACTGCCTTTTGAGCCTACCCATATCCGATTCCCCTGTCTGCATGAATTTTGTGCAAACAAGAATGGAGTTCGTAGGAAGCCCCCACTTCAAAATCCAAAGGATTTAAGTGGCGGGTAGTTCACATAATCAAGCAAGATAGTTGCTGCTAAGATTAATCCGAGTGCCCATTACTGATCAAACCAGTAGGCAAGATACTTGTAATCTCCCCATTTATCATAGACACTTTCAAATTCTTTTTTAGAAGGGATTTCGCCACCGAAATACTTTTCCAACACATGCTTTCTATATTCTGAATCTATAGGCAAAGAGTCATATTTTCCAAGCAACATAGAAAGCGTATTAAAGGCATAAGGTCCCACACCTTTAATCGTTTTTAATTCAGTACTATTTTCATGTGACTGTTTAAAGGATTCGAGATCAAAAGTATGATCAAGAGCTTTAGTCGCTGCATCCACTAGATAAGCACTTCTATATCCTACACGTATATGCTCTTTTAAATAGGTTTCTCCAGCTTCTAAAATACAGTCTGGTGTTGGGAAAGTGTTCCAGCTTTTCTGACTGTCTGTTTTAACGGGTTCGCCTAAATGAGTTACCAGATTATGAGACATAGCGATTGTTTGAGACCACCTTGTATTCGTCGTCAGTATCACTTTCACGACATCTTCAAAAAGTGTAGGGGATCGCAGCAAGCGTCCTTTCCGACCTTTTGACAGATGATGAAGTTCTCCAAGCTCTTGGCTCAACGCATAAAAATCGTCAAAGTCTTCTTCCAACCGAAAGATCCACGCTATCTGTTCCTTTATCTCATGCCAGTCTTTTTCATGCAAAGATAAGGTCGTTTCATTTTCTACTATTAAATACTTGTCGGTATAGGACACAGAGACGAGAATGTTTTTTTCATTGCTTAAGTGTAAGGGTCTGTAATAGACTTGGGCTTCTGCATCCCAATAATTAGGAGACAGCATCCACCATCCATGACTTTTGACCGCACTTTCAAAATGAAACGGTTCACGCAGAGGGATCTTCATAGAGCAGGTTCCTTTCATTAAGAATATATACATACAGTATGGCATACCGTACAATGATAAGTAAAATGAATAGAAAATAGGAGGCATAGACTTGAGCGACTTAACAATTAAAGAACTACAGGATTATTTGAAAGGGAAGTATAAAGAAGGGCGAACATCCTCAGGGCTTTTCATAAAACTAGTTGAAGAAATAGGAGAAGTAGCGGAAGTCTTGAATCAGTTAGAAGGACGAAAAAAGCAGACGGACTCCTCATCTTTAGAGAATGAATTAGTGGATGTGCTTCATTATACCTTGGCCATCGCAAGTATCAATAACATAGACTTAACGAGAGCTATCATTGAAAAGGATAAAAAAGCAGCAGTGAAATACAATCAGACACCTACCCTAGAGGAGTTTATATCCTAACCCATAAATTTCATTTGATTATTTTCGTTGTTTATCATCAAATAAAACGATACAATGTATTTAAGAAGAATGACTGGAGGGTAATACAATGGCTGCAATTCAAGGAATAGATTATCTACCACCAAGGGTGACAATTAGTCAAGCATTAGAACTATATAAAAAAGTAGCAAAAATAAAATCCTCAATAGGGAAACTTAATTCAGATTTAGAACACTCTGTCGTTAATGCTCAATTAATACAAATGTTAAGTCTTAAAGAATCCGTACAATCTACTAGAATTGAAGGAACTCAAGTTACCTTTGCAGATATGATTGAAGAAGCAACTAAAAAAAATAAAAGTAACGAAGTAGTTGAAGTGAACAATTACATGGAGGCATTATCTGAGGGTATTGAACTGATAAAGAATGGTATGCCTATATCATCCCGTTTGATTAAAAACCTTCATAAGATATTGATGGGAAAAAATACGCGAGGCACGACTTCATCCTCTGGTGAATATAGATCTATTCAAAATTTTATTGGTCCTACAGACAAATTAGAAGATGCCGTTTATATACCGGTTGGTGCGAACGAAATTGGTGATTATATGTCGAACTTAGAGTATTACATTAATTCTGAGAGGCATCGTTCATTTGAAAAAGATATAAATGATGATAATGACATTCTTCTTGACGAAACATCTGATCCACTAATCAAAACGGCTATAATGCATGCACAATTTGAATCTATTCACCCTTTTCTAGATGGAAATGGTCGAATGGGTAGAATCCTTATAGTTCTGAACTCAATGCAAGATGGATTAATTGACAAACCAGTCTTCTTTGTCAGTGAGGAGTTAGAAAAAGAAAGAATTAGATATTATAATCTTTTAAATGGAGTAAGAGGGAATAAGCCCGATTGGTATTCCTGGATAACCTTTTTCCTGGATGCCTCTCAAAGAATGGTTGAAAACATGTTAGATAAATTAGATAGTATTACTAATCTGGCATCTACCGGTCTAGGTGTAATTGATAATAATAGAAATGTTATAAATCGTATATGGCTGACTACTTTTAATAAACCTTATGTGACAGTCAGTGAAGTGGCTGAAATGTTAAATATAGCCGTATCAACTTCAAGAAATGGATTAAATAAATTAGTAGAGTTGAAATTAATAGATGTGGATAACAGCAAAAGAAAAAATAAAGTATATGTTAATTACGATTTATTAAGGCTTCTATAAAGACATGTCAAGAAGTAGACTTAAAATTACAATAGGCATATTATCACAATATGAAGGGATTAAGTTCTCCTTTTATTCTAAATAACTACCAATTATATCACAGCTCGCAATCGTCATAGTTAATATAAGACATACGTAACGAGTGAAAGGGGTAGGAGACAATGAAAAAACTAGTGACACTGATAGTACTGCCGTTCATTCTTTTAGGATGTGAAGCGCCTGATGACTCAGAGCTAAATGGAGTAGCGCCGGATAACGATGTGGATTCCCCAAGTGGCGCGACAACAGATGTTGCATATGATTCGGAACAGCCTATCTTAAATGCTGATGAAGTGGACTGGTTAGCTATTGACGTGCCGGATGATACGGTTTATACGACTGAAACATCCTTTATGTATCGGCTCACTCTTGAGCAGGAAGATGTACGGAAATTAGCTGATCCCATTATCGAACGACGAGAAGATAACGAATGGATAGATGTTACACCCGAAGAAGGGAACCCTAACTTTGCCTATCATGAAATGGAAACTATGGCGGATGTTGGTATGTCCGTCAGTCTGGTTGGTTTTGGACAGCAAGATGAAGCAGTGGAACATGAAGTGGGAGAGTACCGGGCCATTGAAGTCTTCTTTCATGGCGAGGGAGAAGAACAAGAAATAGTCCAAGTAGCCATTCCTTTCGAAGTTGTTGAAGAGGTCATTCCAGATCAAATCAGTCAACCTGATTTCGTAGAAATAGAACCAAGTGAGCTGACGGTTCCTTCTGAAACAGAATCCGTCACTTTTACCGTCAGGAATCACCATGAGGAGCATGAACTGTTTGGGGGAGAGTACTACCGTTTAGAATTTCGGGACGGTGAAACGTGGGAAGAAATCACTCCGGTAGAAGCCTTTATAGATATCGGATATAGCCTTGAACCAGGGGGCTCTCATGAGTTTACACATCAAACCCTAGCAGAAGATGACCATACGTTAGAAGAAGGCCATTACCGTATTCGAAAAGAATTTTATTTAGTCACTGGCACGGAAAACATCATTAGTGATGATGCGGAACAAGTAGAAATCGCTTTTGAATTTGAAGTGAGAAATGAATAAGGCAAACCTTAAAAGATAAATAACAGGGTAGGCTAAAAAGGCTGGGTTCAAACCTGGCCTTTTTTCATAGGTCAAATTGTGTTGTCATGTTAAAACCTGCTTGCACCATAGCTTGAAGCAGACTATACTTTGAATATCAAAAGTTTATGGAGTGGAAGAGTTGAAACAATTAACTGCAAGAGATATGACTCAAATAAGTATCAGCACAGCCATGCTTTCCTTGTCTGCACTCATCGCGATTCCTATTGGACCAGTCCCTGTGACTTTACAAGTCTTTTTCTTTTTATTAATCCCCGCCTTACTTGGACCGTATAAAGGCACCTTGGCATTGAGCTTATACGTGTTGATTGGTTTAATAGGCTTCCCAGTTTTTGCAGGAGGAAGCGGGGGCTTTCAAAGCTTTCTGTCTCCGTCTTTTGGTTACCTTATAGGCCAAGTGGCTTTAGCTCCATTGGCTGGCTATCTCAGCAGACAAAAGACAGGAACATCTACACATATCTTGACCGCTTATATGGCAGGGATTATTTTATTGTTATATGTTATAGGAATCAGCTACCAGTACTGGATAATGAATACCCTCTTGAATACGTCGATACAACTTCAAACGATTATTAGAGGAAACCTATTTGTATTTTTACCCTTGGATTTGGTCAAAGCCGCAGGTGCAGCTCTCATTTATAATAGGCTGCATGTCATTATTACTGTATAAGATTCAAAATGAGGGGAGATTAAATATAGAAAGCGAAATGTTTTCCTATCACTGGGCATACTGGAAGAAGATGAAGCTATTATTGATTGCAATAATGATTTTGACTCTACTTGTACTGATGATATAAAATAGGTACAATTTAGATGGGGTTAAACAGAAGTAATAAAATAAAAAGGGGTTAAAATAATGGTAAAAGTAGACAAAGAATCAATCTCGAACCAATTTTTAGGTGGAGTAATAATGGATGTTACTACTCCAGAACAAGCTAAATTAGCTGAAGAAGCTGGAGCAGTCGCTGTTATGGCACTCGAACGAATACCAGCAGATATTCGGGTAGCTGGCGGAATCAGTCGAATGAGTGATCCTCAAATGATAAAATCGATCAAAGAAGCGGTCTCTATACCAGTCATGGCCAAAGTTCGTATCGGCCATTTTGTAGAAGCACAAATTTTAGAAGCAATCGACATCGACTTTATTGATGAAAGCGAAGTTTTGTCACCAGCAGATACCATTTACCATATCGACAAAACAAAGTTCAACACGCCATTTGTCTGTGGTGCACGTAACCTAGGAGAGGCGCTTAGACGTATCGAAGAAGGGGCCTCGATGATTAGGACAAAAGGGGAAGCAGGTACTGGTGATGTTGTTCAGGCTGTTAGTCACATGCGTATGATTCAATCAGAGATTCGACGCATTGCTGGTTTGTCTGAAGATGAATGTTTTAATACCGCAAAAGAGTTAGCCGTTTCGTATGATTTAATAAAGACCGTCCGAGATAAAGGAAAACTTCCGGTTGTTAATTTCAGTGCAGGCGGAGTAGCGACTCCTGCAGATGCTGCTTTAATGAGACAGTTAGGAGCAGAAGGCGTCTTTGTAGGTAGTGGCATTTTCGCTTCTGGAAATCCTGAAAAAAGAGCGAAAGCCATTGTTCGTGCAGTGGAGAATTATGATAATCCAGATATTTTGGCTGTAGTCAGTGAAAATTTAGGAGAAGCAATGGTTGGCATTAACGAAAACGAAATTAAAACTATTATGTCAGAACGAGGACACTAGTAGAGAAAAAGTCAGAGCATCCTTATGAAGGAACTCTGACTTTTTCTCCACTTAGGAAAGGAGGAGCATAGGTGCTTCATTTTCAAAAAGAAGGTCTAACCGTCTTTCAGAGTTCGATATACAAGACAACAGCAGCAGTTATTGAAACAGAAAAAGCCATTGTATTATCGGATCCCAATTGGTTACC
Source organism: Alkalibacterium iburiense (assembly GCF_039521845.1). Classification (NCBI taxonomy): domain Bacteria; kingdom Bacillati; phylum Bacillota; class Bacilli; order Lactobacillales; family Carnobacteriaceae; genus Alkalibacterium; species Alkalibacterium iburiense. Next base: position 36,627 of record NZ_BAAACW010000055.1, on the reverse strand, counting down.
AGATGAAGTCAAAGAGATTAAAGAGTTCATACTTGAACGAATTAAACATAAACAGCTAATAATTATTTATACCCATAGCGATTTCGATCACATTATAGGAGCAGGCGCTTTTCCGGAAGCAACTGTGATAGCATCAGAAGCATTCAAAGAGAATGCTCAAAAAGATGAGTGTGTTGAACAGTGCAAGTCTTTTGATCAGAAATATTATATCATGCGCGATTACCTCCATACGTATCCATCCGTTGATATAGTGATTCAAAAAGATGGTCAGCAAGTAAAAATAGGTGATTTAACTTTAACTTTTTACCTCTCCCCAGGACATACACCGGACGGTTTATTCACCATTGTCGAACCCTATGGGGTGTTTTTAGCGGGTGATTATTTATCAGATGTCGAGATTCCATTCATTTATAGTGGCTATCAAGACTATCTGAAAACACTTGGTCAAGCGAAGCATTTACTGGAGAATTGTGAGGTCAATGTCTTAGTTCCTGGTCATGGAAATGTGACGATCTCAAAAAATGATATGTGGGAGAGACTAAACTTTTCAATGAAGTATGTAAAGGAACTGCCAGATAATCCTCAGTTAGAAGACGAATGCAGAAAGAAGTTCTCTTTTTATGATGGGATGCATGAGAGTCATGTAGCCAATATAAAGCAGGCGCGGAAGGAAAATTAGAAAAGCAGCACCAAACACTTGAATCTACTCTCGTGTTTGGCGCTGTTTTTATTTTATAAGGTTATTAATTTCCTCTAAAGTTAGATCTTCAAAGGGATCCGTAAGGGGGAAATTTTCAGTTATCAGTTCGAGAGTGATTTCCACTTCCCAGTCATCTTCTAAAGTATGGCTTTCCACTCTATCACTCGTATTAAAATCCGGATTAAAGGGAGAGGCTAAACTTTTTAGAGAGCCGTCTTCCAATACTTCAATCATGGTAGGTTCGGAAAAACGCCAGTATTCGCCGTCTTTATCTTGCATGGAAATAAAGACGATGACTTCTTTTTCAGGATCGGGCCTGGCAATAAAAGGATCTTGCGATTGAATAATGCCCATATCGTCTCCGGTTTCAGGATGTCTGATCCATGTCACGAGATAATCCGGCTGACCGATTAATAGGCTTTCTTCTTCAATGTCTCCTTTTAAAGCGTCCTCTACTTCAAAGGGGAAGTAGGCCATGCTGTCGTCACCCCAGCTCTCAGGCACCTCTGCAGGGTGGGAGTCACTATAGCTTCCTCTGACAATATATTCTGAATAACTTATCCGTGCTTCTATATCGGTATCTACATAAGGTTCTATTCTGTGGGTGATGCCAAATGAGCTGCCCTCTACCCAGTCAGCGTAAACTTGTTCTGTCAAAATGGCCTTGTCAGGCAAGAGAGAAAGATAGCGGTCAATGACTTCTTCATCAAAGTTATAAATGTAATGGGTGTCATAAGTATCCATTATAGTCCCAACTGAGTCACCAGGAGCTAGCCACAGATGAAGCGATTCCGTTGACCCATCGGCGTATTCCAGCATCATGCCATAGTAAGGCTCTGCCATATCCACAATTCCAGGCTGTCTGACTGAACCGGTAATCAGCTCATCCATAATAAATTGGAGGTCATCCTCATCGGTTATTTCCACGACATAATCGGTGTTAATAAAACCAAAATGGTTGGAATGAGAAATCCCTGCCCATACGGGTTCCGTTCGCTCGACCTCACGCAAGTAATGCACTTCTCCACTTTCCGTACTCTTATAAAGGCTTTCCTTTTGCTCTTCGATAGGAAGGGGCAGGCTGGATGGGTTAGGTTGGGCCGATTGAGACTCAGTTGAACAAGCCGTCAATAATAATAGGGTACAAGCAAGCAGGATGGTTTTCATCCTCATTCCTCCTCATAGGATTTAATGTTTAGACTATTATACTCGAAAGAGATTACAAAAAGATATATTATTTGTTCACTTTTATTAAAATTCAGTGAGATCAAAGAAGGCATGCTGGCCGACTTGTGCATCCTTGATAGAAACATCTTAGAAGGCAGCGGATACGACTTATTAAACACTAAAGTCCAAGCCACTTACTTCAACGGCCAGCTCGTATACGAAAATCAATAAGGAAACCACCTGCCCGCAGGTGGTTTTTCCACTTTAAAGAGCTTTTTAGAGACTTTAATGACACTTACTCAAAGGAATACAGGAGTAAGTGTCACTCAAACGCCGATTAATGACACTTACTCAACGAATTATCGGACTAAGTGTCATTTAAACGCTGATTAATGACACTTACTCAACGAAATACCGTACTAAGTGTCACTCAAAGGCAGATTAATGACACTTACTCAACGAATTACCGTACTAAGTGTCACTCAAACGCCGATTAATGACACTTACTCAACGAATTACCGTACTAAGTGTCACTCAAACGCTGATTAATGACACTTACTCAACGGATTACCGGACTAAGTGTCATTAATCATCTTTTCTTAAATAATAAGAAGTTTTTCCTGACTTTTCTAACTTGAAATGACTTTTTAATAGCTTCCAAAGTCTTCTTTCACCAACTTCCATTCCGCACCATTCATAAAGACTGTTTCGAGTCAATTTTTCATGAGGAAATAAAGTCTGAAATTCAGTAATATGAGCTAATATCAAGTCATTTAAAGAACACGTTCGGCCACACGACGTACAGAGACTGTTTTTAGAATTATTCCTTAAGGCGAATGACCCGCAATTGTAGCAGATCAAGCCTTTCTTTAGCTGTTCAAAATGATAAGTAGGTAACTTTCTCTCAAAAGTCGCTTCTTTTTTGCTTTCTTCCAATAGTTTCTCAACGAGCCTTTGCTGACTCTTTCTAATCGTATCAGAACGCTGATTCAGTAGTTTAAAATGAGAGGAAAGCTGACCAGGAAATAAAAACGGATCCTCAACAGGGGCCTCGTATAAAGTAAACTCCGGATTAACAAATACTACAAAAGGCTGAATCGGTGTAGTACAGCTTAATTCTTTTAACATGTGACTAAAATGATTATGCGTTCGAGTTAACTGAACAGAAGGATTCAAAAATTGACTTCCAGACAAAGATCGAAATTTATCCCCACTCTGAACATAACTCCCCTGATAATTCTTCACCTCATACATATAAATACTTTGAGCACTTATAAATAAAAAATCAATTTGAATAGGACTATCTTGATAAGAAGCCCTAAAATTATAAAACAGTATCCCTTCACCCTCATACAAGCTCTCAAACATCTTTAAAAACGCCTTTTCACCCTCATCTCCCTTTCTCAGCCGCACTAACTTTTGCCTATTTTCATTATCCAGTTTCATTCGATCATTTAAATAGGACAAGAATGAAAAAACATCTACACTTTCACTCAAAATAAACGTCTCCACCTTTACACCTCCACACTATATATACTACCCAATAAAAGTTAAAATCATTTTTTAGATAAAAAAGAGCCCAAACGATAGGTTCGGGCCGATTCACTCTATTCATCTAAGTGTCTTTTATCACATCTGCGTAGAAGACGGGGATCATGTCACTCAAATCATTCGGGTTGATTTCAACAGAGATAGACACTTTTCCAGCGCTGAAAATGATGGATTCAAAATCCTTTGCGGCTTCATGTAACACCGTTTGGAACTCTTTCTTCATTCCAATAGGGGAACAGCCGCCATGTACGTAACCAGTCAATGGCAGCAGCTCTTTTTCTTTAATCATGCGGATGCTTTTTTCGTTGACCGCTTTCGCAGCTTTTTTTAAATCCAGTTCCTCATTCACCGGAACCATGAACACATAATGCTCGCCGGCTTTGCTGACTGTAACAAGAGTTTTAAAAATCTTATGCGTTTCTTTCTTCTTTTCTTCCGAATAATCATGTTCAATATAGTGTATGCCTTGCTGTTCAAGCAGGCGCATGACATTCGTCTTGACTTGACTCATTCCAATCCTCCTCTATCATAATCGTAATTTAAATTGCGTGGGCGCCAGTTTATAAACAGCTAGTAATCCAATCGGCAGATAAATTATCATAAAGAGAGCCAGTATCGGGATGATCACCGGTAATAGGGCTACATCCGAATAGATAACAACGAAAAACAAGGACAGAAAAACAAAGTTAATCGTTGTGTATACCGGACTTTTGGTTTTCATTGATTCCGTATATGGCTGCAAGAGATAGTAAAGAATCAAATAATTTAAACTGAAAAAGACCATCAGTAAGACTTGGAAACCAAGTGTCAGTAATAGAGCCCATAATGCAATGTTCTCTGATAAGACAAACAATAGAGTCGTTGCACTCATTAACACAAGCAAAACAGGCGTATTTAATTTCAATGCTTTGATGAACCGTATTTTAATTGACTCCATCACAATGTCCGGATTGCGGTAAAAACGGTACTTCATCAACTTGCGGTCGAGGTTATAAAAGCAAAACTTCGAAAACTCTTCACCATAATAGAAATACTGGCTAGCGATGAAGCTAATAAAGCTAATCACGTATAGAAAGGTTTGCGAGTCTGGAATAGACTCTCCGACAACAACATACAAAATGAGAAGAGTGAGGACGCCAAAAAAAGTAAACAGGAAACGCCTGCGAATATGTTTTTTAAGGTGATGCCTGGTTCTTTCAAAGAAGTGGGCATTTAAATAGTCGATGCCAACTTTACTTTCCAATGCTTCTTTATTACGAATCCCTTTATAATCGGTTTCTTCCATGGTGACACCCGTTGCATTAATAGTCTCAACGGCATTCATATGTGTTTTTAATGTCTCAAAACTTAGTGCTTGATAAGCAATAGGATTTAGAACATTGCCATGCTTCCAACCCAAAACACCTAAAACGCATAAAAGTGCGCTGAATAATATAAACCATACGGAAGGTATCAGAGTCACTGGAAGATAGAGATCAAAGTGAATGATAACAACTGACACACTCCAACTAATTACAGATGCCAGGATCATTACCCATGTCCAAAACTCTTTCTTTGGATTCAAGCCCCATTTGTAAAATTGAATCGCTGCAGCCTGAGAAAACAAACGAATGCCAGCTACACAAATAAAGAGCAGGGGAGCATACCAAACGGGAATGTCTTGTAGGTAGAAAAACACCCCACCGACGAGACTGTTGAACACAATATACTGGATGTACTCAAACATAAACTGTGCCAAATAATAAGCTTTTGGTGGGATTCTAAATAATTTGATTGCTACTAAATCCTGTTGGCTTGCTGTGTTGATAAAAAGTGTCTTACTTGCCGTGCCAGAGACCATAACATTAAATAAAAGCAGACTGATAAAAATAGTCGGCTGAGTTAGAGAGGTCCTATCTGAAAGGAAAAGAATCACTAGACTTATAATATATAAAAAGCTGAAAAAAAGAATTTTCTTTATCAGGTTCTGAAGTACAGTAAAAACAAGCAAGAGAATCGATAAAGACTTTTTGGCTTGTGTGCCTTTATATAAACTGTCCGGAATGTGCTTCCCTAAAAAAGGAAACTTCTGGAAATAGTAAATAGCTTTGTTGTAATTCAAGCGAAACTGCATATTGAAAATGGTCAAAAATAAAGCCGTCATGAAGCACTCGACTCCTCACTCAAGGCTTTTATGATTTGTTTTTCGAATTGTTCTTCCGATCTAAAGTCCTCCATGGAAGAGAGGAGACCGCCTTTTAGAAGAACTAATTCATCACACATGTCCTCAGCTAACTGAAGCATATGGGTCGATAAAATAATAATCGATTCTGATTTCAAATTCATAAATAATTGCTTTAACTCAATCCCGCTGACGACATCTACTGCCGTTAACGGCTCGTCTAGTAGAATGATTTTTGGTTGTGTGATAATCACCGTTAAAAGAGACAACTTACTCTGCATCCCACTCGAATACGTTTTTATAATGCGATGACGGCTTTCTTCATCAATACTGACAATATTCAAGTATTCATCCACACTTAACTGATTCTCCTGTTTATGTAAATCCAAGAAAAAGGAAACAAATTCATAACCTGTTAAAAACTCAGGTAAGTAATTATCTGTAAAGACCATACCGATATCTTCCGGCTCAACGGCCCTTTCTTCACCTTCTATATGTAAAGTGAATGTCCCTGAATCTTTTTTCATTTCTTCATACAAAATATTAAATAAAGTCGTTTTGCCTGCACCGTTACGACCGAGCAAACCATAAATGTTTCCCTGTTCGAAAGTATAAGAGCAGCCTTTTAACACGGCCTGGTTGCCAAAACTTTTTTGAATATCCCTTAATTCTAATTTCAATCGATTCACCTAATTTCCTTTTTATACTACCCACTATACCATTTTAAAATCTTGCATTAAACAATAAAAAAAGAAGAAGCCGAACCGACTTCTCGGCTCAGCTTCTTCTTATACCCACATGACGTTATTACTCGTCCCCACCGTCATCTGTATCCGTATCTGTATCGGTATCTCCACCATCATCCGTGTCTCCGCCTTCATCTGTGCCGTCGTCTAAGTCGACATCCACATCCAGGTCAGCATCGTCATCTGTTTGTTCCTCTGTCTGCGGGTCAGTCCCCGTATCGGTGTCGTTGGTATCGCCACCATCTCCCCAGAAGAATAAAGCGAGAACGACAATTAATACGACAATAATAAGTCCGATAATAATCCCGCTGGCGACGCCTGAACCGGAGCCTCTTCTATCATCTCTAGGCTGATTGCGGTTGTTTGGATCTTGTGCCATTTTGACCACTCCTTTTCTCTTTATAAATAAAAATTACCACACTTCTCATATTAATGTAAAACAAAAGGCTCAAACAGTTCACTTACATAAAGTAATTAAATTCAGTTGACAGAGTAAAAGATGTGCGATATAATTATCTCGAATTCGAAATAAAAGAAATGAGCAGGAATGACTTAGGAGGAAAAATATATGAAAGAATTAAAAGGGATACACCACGTCACAGCTATTACAAGCAGTGCAGAAAAAAATTATGACTTTTTCACTTACACTTTAGGCATGCGCTTAGTTAAAAAAACAGTAAACCAAGATGATATTCAAACCTATCACTTATTTTTTGCAGATGATAAAGGAAGCGCCGGAACGGATATGACGTTTTTCGACTTCCCAGGCATCTCTAAAGGCGAACACGGGAATGACGAAATTTATAGAACCAGTTTCCGAGTCCCATCTGATAAAGCTTTAGACTATTGGGTGAAGCGATTTGATCGTTTAGAAGTGAAACACCAAGGGATTCAAGAGCAGTTTGGTAGAAAAGTGTTGCCTTTCGTAGACTTTGATGATCAGCAGTACCAGTTGATTTCAGATGAAAATGACTCAGGTGTTGAATCGGGTACGCCATGGCAAAATGGCCCTATTCCTTTAGAGTTTGCTATTACTGGACTAGGTCCAATCTTTTTCCGATACTCTAATTTGGAGTATATACAAGCAGTCGTGGAACAAGTTTACGGCTTCAAGAAGATAGCGCAAGAAGGGTCTCTTCATTTATTTGAAATGGGAGAGGGCGGAAACGGTGCGCGAGTCATTATAGACCACAACACGGTTTTACCGTCACACAAGCAAGGCTATGGAACGGTACACCACGTGGCTTTCCGTGTGGATGACAGAAAAGCAATTGATCAATGGACAGAACACTACAAAAAATTCCAATTGCCTAATTCAGGTTTTGTGGAACGCTTCTATTTCCAGTCTCTTTATGGACGTATCACACCGGGTATCTTAATCGAGTTAGCGACAGATGGTCCAGGCTTTATGGAAGACGAGCCGTATGAAACGCTTGGAGAAAAATTATCTCTTCCTCCCTTTTTAGAAGAACAAAGAGAGTCCATTGAAAGCCAAGTCCGTTATATCGATACAGTGAGAAGTACGAAAACGATAGAAAAAGAATACGAATAATCACAAACAGGAAGAATCGTTATCCAAACGACTCTTCCTGTTTTTTACCAGTTTAACACTCCAAAAGCAAGGATGATTAAAATCGCAACTGGTGCGATAAATTTAAGTAGAAATATAAGAACAGGGCCCCAAGAGGCTTCTTTTATATCACTGTGTTCAAATATCTCTTCTTTCTTCCATGTCCATCCTACAAAAATGACGGCAATTAAGGCACTGATTGGCAGCATGACGTTGCCTGTGAACATATCAACGAAATCCAAGAAGCTTTCTCCGAAGATAGTGATATCTACAGCTCCCTGACTCAATGAAGAAGGGATACCGATTAAAAAGATAATCAGACCAGCCGCAACAGCGACTTTTTTGCGTGACCATCTGAACTTTCGTATAAAGTAGGACGTTGACACTTCCAATAATGAAATCGACGAAGAAAGAGCAGCGAGTGTCAGGAGAACAAAGAAAGCGACTCCAATCACGACACCTATACCGCCTAGCGCTTCGAAAATGGTCGGGAGAACGATAAAGACTAAGCCGGCGCCTTCTGCTGGATCGAGTCCAAATGCAAAAACAGCTGGGAAAATGACCAGTCCGGAAATAAGAGCAAATAACGTATCGAATACAATAACAATGGCTGCATTGGATGTCAGACGAATAGACGGGCTTAAATAACTGCCGTAAGTCAGCATGATGCCCATACCTAAACTTAATGAAAAGAAGGCTTGACCCATGGCGGCTAAATAGACATTGGGGTTAGCAAAAGCTTCCCAGTCAGGCTGGAACATAAAACGAAGGGCTTCTTCGGCACCACCAAGTGTGAGACTGTAAGCGGCTAGGCCAAGAAGTAAGAGACTTAAGATAGGCATCATCCACTTACTGGATAATTCAATCCCTTTTTGAACCCCTATAAAGACAATGGAAATAGTGATAGCCATGAATATGAACTGCCACACAATTGGAGAAACGGGACTACTGATAAATTCCTGGAAAAAACGTTCAGAGTTTCCTGCAATCCCTCCAGTTAGATACTCTGCTGTATAACGTAAAGACCACCCACCGATAACACCGTAAAAGGTCAGTATCAAAAAAGCAGCGAGGACACCTATGCCGCCAGCTATGAACCATTTTGTCCGCGGTGCAATCTTCTTGAAGGATTCAACCGCATCGGCCTGAGCCCGACGTCCAATGGAGAATTCGATAAGCATGATCGGAAAACCGAGCAACAGGACGCTGATCAGATAGATAATTAAAAAGGTGGACCCGCCGTTAACCCCCATAGCATAAGAAAAGCGCCAGATATTACCTAATCCGACAGCTGATCCGATGGTAGCTAATATAAACCCCCAGCGGGACGCCCACTGTTCCCTTTGTTCTGTCATAATACTCTACACTCCTTTATCTTAAGTAAATAAGTCGTATTCATTTATGAAAAAGCTCTTTCTTTCCTCCTTTCCGATTGTGAATAGAATAGGATGTCTCCATTTCAAGTCGATGAGAATGAGTTGATTCACAAGCTTTCATGGTCAAAGTGTAGTCTAAAAAAGGAAGAAGAACAAGTGAAATTTTGTAAATACATAATGGCAAAAAAGTAAGTAATAAGGAGAAACAAAAGATTAAGCGATACTGGAAGCGTTTACTTATAAAGAAAAATAATTGACTCATAAAAAAGTTTGATATAATGATAGAACAAAGAGAAGATATAAGATTTTTTTATAGGCCTATATATTTTAAGTAATTGCTATATTTGAGAATTACGTTACACTTAAATTAAGCGTTTACATCACAAGCGAGGAGATGACGCCATGTTAACGGTGGCAGTGGCTGGGGGATCCCGTCCTGAACTATTAGAATTAGTGCAACATGCGCGGGCTGAGTTAAATGAAGAGCTCGTATTTAAAGTGTTTGATACAGACTCGAATATAGACGATCAGGGATTATGGGAGTATACCCCGTGTCAGACGGAAGAAGAAAGTGTTCAAAAAACTATTGCATGCGTGGTGCGAAAAGAAGCCGATATCATTTTAAAGGGAGGAGTCAAAACGCACACCCTTTTAAAAGAAGTGTTAAAAAAAGAACATGGCCTAAAGAATAAGGAGTTGTTGTCTCATGTGGCTTTAGTCAATCTTCCCGCACTCGGTCGGCAAATCCTTCTGACAGACTCAGGAATGAATATTGAACCCTCAGAAGACCAGCTTGAATCCATTATTGAAAACGTGATGGAGGTTGGAAAGAAAATAGGGTTAACCCGTCCTAAAATAGCCTTGCTGAGCGCAGCGGAAAACTTTAATCCAAAAATGCCGTCCTCTGTGATGGCACAGGCTCTAACAGAAACGTTTAAAGACCAGAAAGAAGCCATTGTCCACGGCCCCCTTTCACTTGATTTAGCTTTATCCAAAGAAGCGGTGAAACAAAAGCGCTATGAAGGGCCCATTGAAGGGGATGCTGATATACTGGTTGTGCCGTCAATTGATACGGGCAATGCTTTATACAAATCCTTTATCCTATTTGGACAGGCGACAATGGGAGGCACGATTGTCGGTACGAAGGTGCCCATCGTTTTGACTTCTAGAAGTGACGCAGTCAAAAGTAAGCTGCATGCCCTTAAATTTGCCATCATGCAGGCCAATCAGTAATGGAACGGAGGGGTTCAATGAAGCACAAAATATTAGTTATCAATCCAGGATCGACTTCCACAAAGGTGGCGTTATTTAACAGAAATGACTTGCTAGCAGAGGACACAATCAGACATACCCATGACGAACTATCCCAATTTACACGCATCAGTGACCAGAATAGGTTTCGAAGACAAGTGATAGAAGAATTTTTGGACAAACACGACTGTTCACTCACTGAACTGACGGCAGTGGTGGGAAGAGGGGGCCTTTTAAAACCGATTCCCGGTGGCACATACTTAGTCAATGACCGGATGCTGAGTGATTTGACCCATGAACGCTACAATACCCATGCCTCGAATCTTGGGGCGATACTGGCTCATAATCTGGCAGAACTGGCTGGTGTTCAAGCTTATATTGTCGATCCGGTGGTTGTGGATGAAATGCAGCCCATTGCCAAATTATCGGGATTAATAGGCATTGAGAGACGAAGTGTTAGCCATGCTCTCAATCAGAAAGCGGTGGCTCGCACCTGCTTAGAGAATGAAGGGAAAAAATATAAAGAAAGTAACGTTATTGTGGTCCACTTAGGTGGAGGGATCAGTATTGGGGCTCATTCGAAGGGGCAGATGATTGATGTCGTCAATGGATTAGACGGAGAAGGGCCTTATACACCGGAAAGAACAGGCTCCCTTCCTTTATATCCATTTGCTAAAAAAATAATAGAAGAGCGTCTCAATTTAGAAGAAGTTAAAAAAATTCTGGCAGGTAAAGGCGGCATACAGTCTTATTTAAATGAAATTGATTTGAGAAAAGTCGTTGAACGAATAGAAATTGGGGAGGAAGAGGCCCGTTTATATTTAGATGGCATGTGCTATCAAATTGGAAAATCAATTGGTGAAATGGCTGTTGTTTTAAAAGGTCAGATAGACAGCATTATTTTGACAGGGGGCGGAGCCCATTCCGAGTATATCACCACGCGTATAAAAGAAGCTGTTGAGTGGATGGGCAAGGTGGTGGTACGTCCGGGAGAAATGGAAATGCAGGCACTGAGTGCGGGTGTCGTCCGTGTCCTGGACGGGATAGAGGAAGCGAGAACCTATCAGTAAACACATTTAAATGAAGTGAGGATGGATACGATGGCAATTGAAACAGACCTTCTCATACTAGGAGGAGGAACAGGAGGCTATGTGGCGGCGATTCGAGCGGCGCAACGAGGCATGGATGTGGTGTTGGTTGAAAAAGACAAGCTTGGCGGAACCTGTCTCCACAGGGGATGTATTCCCACAAAGGCTTTACTGAAGAGTGCAGAAGTGATGGATACTTTAAACAAAGTAGAAGAGTTTGGCTTCGAGTTGAGCGGCCCTATTTCTATTCATTATGAGTCTATACTTAAGAGAAAAGAGACCATTGTCAATCAGCTTTATCAAGGGGTTCAAGGCTTAGTCAAAAAGAATAAAATAAAAGTGGTACATGGCAAGGGTGCTGTACTGGGGCCTTCGATTTTCTCTCCGGTTTCAGGAGCCGTGGCTGTCACTTATAACGACCCTGAGAAAGAAGAAGACATTTATATCCCTAAGAAATTAATTATTGCAACCGGTTCAAGTCCAAGCAGTTTGCCGCATCTGCCTATAGATGAAACGCATATTTTATCATCAGATGGGATGCTGAAACTCGATTCCTTACCTGAATCCATAGCGATTATTGGAGGAGGCGTTATCGGATCAGAATGGGCTTCTCTTTTAAACAGTTTAGGAGTGAACGTGACGGTATACGAAGCGCTAGACCGGCTGGTTGTCAATGAAAGCAAGAAAGTATCCCAAACCCTTCAGAAAGCTTTCGAGAAGAGAGGGATTACGGTTCACGTCTCTCACTTAATTGAACAAACTGAAGTGACGGATGAGGGGGTTACCCTTTCTGTTAAAGGGATGGATGAGCCTGCACGTTATGATAAAGTCATGGTTGCCATAGGGAGAAAGCCCAATGTGGAAGGGTTGGGGCTTCAAAACACATCTGTTAAATATGATGCAAAAGGAATTCAGGTAAATGAACATTACCAGACGACTGAAAGCCATATTTATGCCATTGGCGATTGTATAAACACTCTGCAGCTGGCCCATGTGGCATCAAAAGAAGGCGAACTAGCCGTGGAACACATGGTAAACGAAACAAGTGAGCCTTTAAATTATGTGAACGTCCCGCGTTGTACGTATACATCACCAGAAATCGCCAGTGTCGGGTATACAAAAGAAACCCTGCCGAAAGATAAAAAAGTAACGATCGGCACCTTTAACTTTGCCTCTAACGGAAAAGCCCTCATCGGAGGAGATGCCAGTGGGTTTGTTGAAGTGATAAAAGATGAGGAAACAGACGATTTACTTGGTGTTTCCATCATTGGTCCCCATGCAACGGATTTAATTTCTGAGGTGTCTACTGCGATTTATTTAGATGCGACGCCGATGGAAATAGGTGAAGCGATTCACCCGCATCCGACGTTATCGGAGGCTATTCAGGAAGCTTCTCTGGATACGGAAAAATGGGCGGTTCATAAATAAAGCTTAGGATGAGAGTCCCTTCATGCATGAAGGAACATCAAGCACGTTAAAAAGAAAGTGAGTGAATAAAGGTGAAAAAATTAGCAGAATCTGGATTAAGTAAAGAAGAAGTAATTGAAGCCTATAGACACGTGTTAAGAGGGAGACGGTTAGATGAACGTTTGTGGCAGTTAACGCGTATTGGAAAAGCGTCCTTCAATATTTCTGGACAGGGACATGAAGTGGCTCAAGTCGCTATGGCCTTGGCTTTTCAACCTGAAAAAGACTATTTTCTGCCTTACTACCGCGATATGACAGCCTGTCTAGTCTGGGGAATGACGCCCAAAGATATTTTAATGGGGTCTTTTGGAAAAGAAGATGATCCGTCTTCTCATGGGCGACAAATGCCTAACCATTATGGTTCAAAAGAGCATAACATAGTCTCTCATTCCTCTACAGTCAGTACCCAGTTCCCGCTGGCAACAGGTGTCGCTTATGGTGCGCTTCTGGGCAAAAAAGATTACGTCACGTTAACAGCGACCGGTGAAGGGTCAGCGAATCAAGGGGAAGTCCATGAAGCCATGAACTTCGCAGGCGTGAAGAAACTGCCTCTTATCTTTGTCGTTGAGAACAACGGCTATGCCATTTCTGTAGGCATTGACGAACAGTACGCCAACGAAACAATGGCTCAACGCGGAGAAGCTTATGGCTTTACCGGCATACAAGTAAACGGCAATGATTTTGCAGAAACATATCTAGCCTTCAAGAAAGTAGTGGATGACGCACGAAACGGAAAGGGACCTGCTTTAATTGAAATGATGGTCTCTCGTTTGACCTCACACTCCGCGGATGATGACCACACCATTTACCGTTCGAAAGAAGAGCTGGAAGAAATGAAAGAAAATGATGCGCTCTTATTTTTTGAAAAGCAGCTGATTGAAGAAGGGTACTTGACACGCGAACAGATGACAGAGATTGATACGGAATTAAAAGCTGAAATCAATCAGGCAACAGATGAAGCAGAAGCGATGCCGGATCCAAAACCAGAGAGTCTTTTGGAACACGTTTATGCGGATAAAGAGTAAGGGAAGGATGAGAGAATTATGCCAGTTATGACTTACTTAGAAGCCATTAATAAAGGAATAGAAGAAGAAATGGCTCGGGATGATAAAGTCGTTATTTTCGGAGAAGATGTGGGGGGCGTTAAAGGGGGCGTGTTCGGTGTCACTAAAGGGTTAGCCGAAAAATTCGGAGATGACCGCTGTTTTAACACCCCATTGACGGAAGCTGAAATTGGGGGCTTAGCCGTCGGTTTAGGTTTGGTGGGCTACAGAGCCATTGGAGAGTTTCAGTTTGCGGATTATATCTTACCGGCTGTGAACCAGTTGATTTCTGAAGCCTCACGGATGCGTTACCGAACTAAGGGAGACTGGACTGTCCCGATTGTCTACCGTGCCCCATATGGAGGCGGCGTGCGTGGCGGCTTGTATCACTCCCAGTCAACAGAAAAAGTGTTATTCGGACAGCCGGGCTTACGTATTGTGACCCCTTCTTCCCCTTACGATGCTAAAGGACTGATTAAAGCAGCGATCCGTTCAGATGACCCCGTGCTGTTTTATGAGCATAAACGCTTGTATCGTCTGCTTAAAGCGGAGGTTCCAGAAGAGGATTACGTTGTGCCTTTAGATAAAGCCAATGTGATTCGAGAAGGAGAAGACCTCACCGTTATCGGTTACGGCATGGTGCTGAATCATGCACTGAAAGCGGCTGAAACGTTAAGCAAAGAAGGCTACGAAACAGAAGTGGTTGATGTGCGGTCTCTTTATCCATTAGATAAAGAAACACTAGTGAAAGCAGCTAAAAAAACAGGGAAAGTCTTGCTCGTAACGGAAGATAACAAAGAGGGTAGTGTGATGAGTGAGATTTCGGCTATTATTGCGGAAGAGGCTTTATTTGATTTAGACTCTCCCATTAAAAGACTGGCCGGACCTGATTCACCTAGTATGCCTTATGCTTTGTCTCTTGAAAGAGAGTTTTTAGTGGATGAGGAAAAAGTACTGCATGCGATGCGCGAATTGGCAGAATTTTAAAGGAGGAACGCTTAATGGCTATTAAACAAATTGCGATGCCTCATTTGGGGGAAAGTGTAACAGAAGCGTCTATAGCGACTTGGCTTGTTCAAGTAGGCGATCAGGTGAATAAATACGATCCGATTGCAGAGGCGGTATCGGATAAAGTGACAACTGAAATACCGTCTAATTACTCAGGAACGGTGAAAGAATTTCTCATTGAAACGGATACGGATGTAGAAATAGGCACACCGATTCTATCGATTGAAGTAGAGGGTGAGGCTGACGAAACGGAAGCAGCGGAGGATTCTCCTTCAGATGAAGGGGAACGTTCAGAAGAGTTTATGGATCATATCAATACAGAGATAGATAAGGAAGCGGAAGAAGGAACAGTTGAAGTCGATACCCGGCCGGAAAACACTCCCAGCCCGTCCACTGATGACGACTCTCCTCGAGCCCGTTATTCACCAGCTGTTGTTCGGATAGCTCAAGAGCGCGGGATAGACCTGTCAAAGATGAAAGGGACAGGGAAGCATGGGCGTATCACACGTAAAGATGTGTTGAATGTGGATGTCGCTTCTTTGAAAGAGAAACCAGAGGAGAAGCCCGTTTCCAGAGAATTAGCTGTTATTGAATCGGATTCTTCAAAAGAAGCAAGTTCTAAAGGAGCTGACACAGTTGTTCCGGCAGACGGTGTTAGAAAAGCGATTGCTAAGAAAATGGTTCAAAGTGTCAATGAAATTCCACATGCCTGGATGATGGTAGAGGCTGATGTGACTAACCTGGTCACGCTACGCAATCTGGTTAAGGAGACTTTTAAAGAAAGGGAAGGCGTGTCCTTGTCTTACTTCCCATTCTTTGTGAAAGCTGTGGTCCAAGCGATTAAAAAACACCCGGTTATCAATACGACATGGGATAATGGAAACATTATTTACCATAAAGATATCAATATATCGATTGCAGTGGCGACAGAAGAGCATTTATATGTACCGGTTGTCCAGAAGGCAGATGAGTATTCTATTGTCGGCCTGACAAAAGAAATTAATAGACTGGCTACAGGTGCAAGAGAAGGGCGCTTAACGAGTAAAGAGATGCAGGGGGGAACAATGACCGTCAACAACACTGGTTCATTCGGTTCTGTTCAATCAATGGGCATCATCAATCACCCTCAGGCGGCTATCTTACAAGTCGAAAGCATTCGGAAGCAGCTTGTCCCAACAGATGACGGTGGGTTCAAAGCGGCAGATATGGTGAACTTGTGCTTATCAATTGACCACCGCATTTTGGATGGCTTGCAGGCCGGACGCTTCTTGAATGATGTGAAAGAAAACTTGAAACGATTTAATGATGAAGCGGATGTCTTTTAATAGACTTAGTTCTTTTTGATTTCTCTCATTAAATCATTGACAGCTTTGGTGGGAGTGGTGCCTCTCTTGAGTGCTATGCCTATTGGAAAATAGTCATGTTTATCTTTGAGAGGCACCCACTTCAAGCCGTCCAGTGCTCCAATCTGTTTGTATTCAATAGGAAGCAGACAGATGGAATCCAGCTTCTGCAAGCTGTATAATAAGACTTGTAAATCATCGTGAACCATCGCAATATCCGGTTCGAAACCTAAATGACGGCTGCGCTCAAACAGCATTTGTCCAAGCATAAAGTGTTCACTTAAAGTAGAAAAGCGCTGGCCTTTCAAGTCTTCGAAACGTAACTCTTTCTTATTCGAAAGAGGGTTGTTTTCCGGTAAGACGACGTGAACATTGTACCCTTTAGTGGATGTATTCAAAGGTTCAATGGTAAGGCACTGGGACTGTGTATTTGGGAAAGAAACCAGGCCAATATCGAGTTCGTTTTCAGCTAACATGGCTTGAATTTTTCGAGACCCATTTTGTATGATAACCAATTCGACGTTCTGGTGAGTGGCGATAAAATTGGAAATCTGCTGCATATACTGAACAGCAAATAAAATAGTTAAACCTAAACGAATGGTTTCTTTGGAGTCTGATTTCATTTTTTGTATTTTATTGACTAATTCATCAAATTCTTTAACTATTTCTCCACCCTTTTTATACAGAAGTTTTCCGGAACGTGTAAGCCTGAATGTTTTATCATGCGTATCAAATAATTCAGTATTCAGTTCTGCTTCAAGCTTTTTAATGGTAAAGGAAAGAGTCGGCTGAGTGACAAACAAGTTCCGGGCTGCCTGAGACATGTTCCTTGTGTTAGCGATTTCAATAAAGTATTTCAGCTGCTTAATATCTATTTTAACCACTCCGTTCAATCATGACTTAATCATTAATTTCAGTATACAATAAAAAGAGAATGAGAGGAGGCTTTACTCTAAAATAAGAAAGATCTTATTATTTAATGCCCCTATCATTTATATACAGAAAGGACAATCAGTATGGATATTTTTAAAGAGTTAGGGAAGTATGATTACGAACAAATCGTATTTATGAATGACGAGGAGACAGGCTTAAGAGCCATCACCTGTATTCACGATACAACCTTAGGACCTGGACTGGGTGGCACCCGCTACTGGGCTTATGAAAAAGAAGAAGATGCCATAAAAGATGCTTTGAGATTGGCTCGAGGCATGACATATAAAAATGCAGCCAGCGGCTTACCAATCGGGGGAGCTAAAACAGTTATTTTAAAAGATCCGAATAATGACGTCAATGAAGAAGCTTTATTTAGAGCTTTTGGACGTTTTGTGGAAGGGTTAAATGGCCGATATATTACAGCCGCAGACGTGGGAACAGATACGGAAAAAATGGACTATATTTACCAAGAAACCAATTATGTGGTGGGAGCAGGTTTAAAGCCTGGTTCTTCTGGCAATCCTTCGCCATCCACTGCTCACGGAGTCTATATGGGTATGAAGGCAGCTGTGAAAAAGGCTTACGGAACGGATTCCCTTGAAGAACGGACGATTATACTGGAAGGCTTTGGAAAAGTGGGGCATGTGTTAGCTGAAAAAGCTCTCGCTGAGGGAGCGAAGATTTACGCAACAGATGTCTTTGAAGGACCTAGAGAAAAAGCCGCCGCGTTGGGTTGCGAAGTGGTTCAGCCGGATGAACTTTTTGATGTCAAAGCTGACATTTATGCCCCATGCGCTTTAGGTGGAACCATCAATGATGCCTCTTTAGAAAAAATGGAAGCCGCAGGAATTAAGGTAATTGCCGGAGCGGCGAATAATCAGCTTGAAGAGCCTCGACATGGAGACAGAGTGCATGAGATGGGACTAGTGTATGCACCGGATTATATTATTAACTCTGGTGGGGTTATCCAAGTGGCTGATGAATTCAACGGCGGCTACGATGCCGAACGAGCTAAAAAATCAGTTGAAAATATATACAACCAGATTGAAAAAGTGTTTGATATTTCAGAAAGAGATGGCATACCGACATACCTAGCAGCGGATAAATTAGCTGAAGAACGCATCCAAGCTGTGAGAAAAACGAAAAAGGTGTATGTCCGGGACCATAAATCCATTCTTAATAGATAAAACAACTCAAACCAATTCATTGAATAGTACCATGAAAAGAGAGAGACATGAAAGAGTCTGTCTCTTTTTTCATGCCAATAGAAGTCATAAAAGTTTCACCCTCATGCGACTCTATTTTATTTTTTGGTATGAGGATCAATCAGCCTTTCACTATCATACCGCCACTTTTTGAAACCTGATATGATGAGGAAAGACTGTTTCCCTATCATTCCATTTTATTTTAGACAGTCAACTGATGAGGTTAGGCCCTTTCCCTATCATTCCAAAGTTTATTTAACATTTGTATGATGTCGTACGGACTTTTATAAATCGCCCAATTCAAAGGATGATCAAAAGTGCCTAGTTCTTACTTAGTCGACTGATACAGTGATCATTTTTATTATCATTTTCTTGCCTAGCTTATGATATAAGGTGAAAATTGCATTCTTTTTATCTATACTGAGAGAAAGAATACAAAAGGAGACACATAAGATGGAAACGATAAAAATTGATGTACCTAAAAAGCAGCTGCTTTTATTGTTGGGGTTAAGTGCGTTGATGACTATAGTAAGTGCTTGGGTAGCTTATATTGGTTGGGAAGGAACCTATGAACTAGCCCTTCTGGGGTCGTGGACCTCTCCTTTAGCGCTTATATCAGGAGTGATTGGTTTCGTGTTTTTTGGATTCTCCGTTTATTTCTGGCTGATGCGCTATTTTTCTCCGAAGCCGGCATTAGAGATTACAGATCAAGGAGTCATAGACAACAGTACGGCTATTGCCACGAAAACGATGATCCCTTTTTCAAATATTGAAAAAGCGTCAGTACAGTCTTTTCAAGGGAACGATTATCTGGCGATTGATGTGAAAGATGAAGAGGCTGTTTTGAATAGTGTTTCCGCATTAAAAAGAACAACTATGAAGACGAATAAAAATCAGTTTGGTACGAGCTTAGTGATTATTACTTTAAAGGGGCAGTCAGTCGCTGACCTAGAGAGGTATGCTCAAGTCATTAATGAAAGAGCAGGAAGGGGAGCCTAATGGAAGTGTTAACTTATTATTATCCTAAAAAAGGATTAACGCAATCCCTCATTGCCGGCGGAATAGCTCTCACTATGTGTATCGCCCTCATGTATGTCGGTATCACACTTGGCCTTGAACATTATATATTAGGACCAGCTACTCCAATAGCCAGTCTAGTGGTGGGAAGCCTAGGCATTCTTTATTTCGGGTACTTATTTATTCAACTCATTTACAGAGCGGTCACAGATAAACCGATTTTAGAAATTACACAAGAAGGTGTGAGAGATAACAGCTCACTTCTATCTTCTCATATGGTGATTCCTTATGAGAATATGAGGAAGGTAGTGATAGAACATCAGCTAGGAAGACGAATCATATCAATCAAATTAAAAGACGAGAAGCAACTGCTACAGTCAGCTTCGCTTCTGAAGAAAATGATACTCCTATTTAGAAGGCACATTCTTAGAATCGGATGGGTAGACATAGAAGTACACGGACAGAACCGCGAGGAATATGACAAAATAGTCAAGAGTATCAACCAGCACAGACGACGATTGAAACTTATTCCATAACTATACGTAAAAGAAGCATTCTTCACTCATCAGAAGAATGCTTCTTTCTATTCACTCTCATCTGTTTCGTATTCCAACAAATCACCTGGCTGACAATTCAAGGCTTCACATAGAGCTTCTAAAGTAGAAAAACGGATCGCAACGGCTTTACCTGTTTTTAGTTTTGACAAATTCACATTTGTTATGCCGACTTCATCTGCTAAATCCTTTAAAAGAATCTTCCGATCAGCCATCACACGGTCTAACCTGACAATAATAGGCATGCGAAAGGCCTCCTTCTAAATAGTATCATCTGACAACTCCTGCAGTTCAATACCATAATTAAATATTTCCGCTACTGCATACAAAATCAATCCGATAACAAAGGAGCTGCCAAGAGCAATATTAAAATAATGGCCATCGGCTAGTAGGGTGACAAACAAGGAATATAATAGAGGGGTACTGATATCTGAAATAATAAGTACTAGACTGATTTTTTTGAGATTGTAAGCAAACGTCGAGTTAAAAGGAGAATGGCCTGCTTCCAACTGGTCGAGTAATGAACTACCTTTAAATAAGACATAGGCAAATAAACCAATAATGTATGGAGAAACAATAAGTGCGGCGGTTGAAAATATTTCTTCTTCTATATAACTCTGTGAGACAAATAGACTGAAGCCATCTATTTCAAAATTAAAAGAACCAGTATCAGTAAAAAGAACAAGATAAAAACCTAAAACAACAATACCAATACCCACTGTAGCAAGCCCTTTAAATAAACCGGATAAAAGCTTGCATATGAATCGAAAATGTTTTACATTCATTTAAATTCACTCCTTTTTTAATCTTAAGTAGAGTATAATAGAAAAAACAACGAAACACAACAATTTATTATCGATAAACGATAATAAATTGACTTAAAGAAAATTTACATAAATCACCAATAAATTATTCTTTTAAACCGTCATAGTAAGTGAAGGGAGGAAAGCAATGAATAACAAAGAATTGATCGATCAATTAACCCTTTTCCGGAAAGGGAATGAAGAAGCCTTTAATAAAATATATCAGGAGCTCAAGACACCTGTTTACACCATCATTTACCGCATGACTTATGACATCCCCTTGTCTGAAGACATTATGCAGGAAGTTTTTTTCAAGTTGTCTCAAACGCCTCCTCCCTCCACGATAAAAAAGCCTCGCGCCTGGATTTTTAAGATCACACGGAATTTGGCGATTGACTACAAACGGAAATACCGAGAATCGATTGAGTACGATGAAGAAGCCGTTTCTCATGGTTACTCTATCGAAGGGGATGCTGCGATAAGACTGGATGTTGAAAAAGCAATCAGGGAACTAGATGAACGGGAAAGAGAGCTTGTTACCTTGCGTTTAAATGCAGAGATGAAGTTTAAAGATATGGCGGAATTAGTAGACGAACCATTAGGTACTGTTTTGTGGCGGTACCGCAAAGCCATTAAACAAGTAAAAGAAAGTTTAGAAGGAAGGAGTGGCTACCAATGAAAAAAGGATGGATTGTCTTATGTGTAAGTATCCTTTGTCTTCTTTTATTTCCGGGTCAGGTCTTTTCTCAAAGAGACACTGAAGAAATTGACCCAGGTGTTCGAGTAGAAGGCATGGAGACGGACGACGGAACCATGTGGTGGCGTTACGCTTACTGGGATACAACTGCTGGATTTCCAGATTACGTAGGGTATGTCGAATATACAGAAGAAGCGCACTTTGAGGTGGGACTGACGGAAAATACCGAAGAAAATAGAACAACCATATTAGAGAAGGTCCCCTATTCAGCTGAAGAGATAGTCTTTATGGATGCAACGTATTCGAGAGAAGAGCAAAAAGCCTTTCAAAACCAATTGAGCCAAAGCTATATGACTGGAGAGAATCTAGAATATGATATTTGGGGCGTCAGCTGGGACAAAGAAGCCGTAGCCCTATTTGCAGAAGAAGAACACTTAGAAGAATACAGAGAGTACTTTGAAAGGGAGTATGGAGAGCGCTTAGTTGTCCATCCACAATCTGAGTTCAAGCTGGATCCAGTAGATTGGGTCGGATATTACCTGTCTTTACTCCCGCCGGAACCAGATTATGGAACAGAAGAGTACGTTACTCACCATTTTGGTGAAGACGACGGAACGATTGACTGGCGTTATCAGTACTGGGCCATAACGGAAAATTGGCCAGACAATATAAGTTTTGTCCGCCTGCATTCAGACCAGACAACGTGGGAGATAGGACTCGTCGAAAACACCCATGAAGCCAGACAAGACATACTGGATTTAGTCCCCCATTCTGCTGAACAGATTGATTTTTTAGACGCCAAGTATTCGCTAAACGAACTGAATCAAGTACAAGAAGAAATCACAGAAGAATTCTTTATGGCAGGAGACCATCCGGTTTATTCGTCAGGGATACAGTCTGATCGCATCATCGTCACAGTGGGTGAAGAGCATTTGGAAGAATACACAGATTTATTTAACGAAAGATACGGAGACAGAGTGCAGGTGGAAGTCGGAGTACAAGCAGAAACAACCGAAGAAGCTCTTTTTGAAAACACGGCGACTGATACGCATACCAGCTGGGTAGTCGGACTGGTTTTACTTGGAATGGGGGCTGTCACTGCTCTCTTTATCTGGCAAAAAAACCAGACAGTAAAAAAGAAACAAACGAATACGGGCCATACATGGGATGACAGGCATCCACTATCAAACATAGAAGTGAGAAACCTCATTCAAGACACACAGTATGAACCGAATGAAAAAGTCTACCGCACGATTAAAGAAAGAACCTTAAAAAAATAAAAATTCTAGGGCTCTTAAGATAGAGTCCTAGAATTTTTCTGTGCGATGCCATTTAAAATATAGGGTAATAAAGGT
Organism: Alkalibacterium iburiense; assembly: GCF_039521845.1. Lineage (NCBI taxonomy): Bacteria > Bacillati > Bacillota > Bacilli > Lactobacillales > Carnobacteriaceae > Alkalibacterium > Alkalibacterium iburiense. Next base: position 13,592 of record NZ_BAAACW010000055.1, on the reverse strand, counting down.
CTAATGTATTCTTCAGGCTGTTCCTTTTTGTGGAATCGATTATAATCTGAGCTTAATCCCGTTACGGTATGAGTTAAAAGGGAAGCCAATTTAAAGCTGAGGAGAGGGTCAGTGATTAACTCCTGACTCGTTAGGGCTTCTTGAAAGATGTTATTTAATTCGAGCTGAACAATCGAATCAATGGTCTCAGTTTCTTCCTGTCTTTCCCGGTGACGTTCAATAGACTGTTCAAAGTTAACCAGTGAGAAGAAAATCTGTTTAAATGTCTCTTCTAATGTCATTTCCTGCTCCTTAGAAGAACAATTTAAATTTAAGGATAATTTTTCAGAAACGACTTGTTCGAGCAAATCGTATTTATCTAAAAAATGGTTGTAGAAAGTCGCCCGATTAATCATGGCATCTTCGGTAATGTCTTTCACACTGATATCGTTAAAATCCTTTTTATTGGATAAGGCAATAAAGGAATCCATAATTAATTTTCTGGTTCGTAACACACGTGGATCTGTATACACTTGTTTCATCGTTGTCATACTTCCTTTTTCGCAAGCTAAATCGACATTTTTTAGTTTCTGTTGTTTAAGTAACATATCCACTATACTGTTGGTTTCTTTTTTAGTCAACCTCCTATAGAATAATAAATGTAGTCAACTTACTAAAAGTTAGTAATTAGACACAATCAAAATTCAGGAGGAATATATAATGGTAAAAATTGGAATTGTTACTGGAAGTACACGTGACGCCCGTTTAAACGGACAAGTAGCGGAGTATGTTTTACAAAAAGCACAAAACTTAAATATTGAAGGGGCAGAATTCGAGATCGTAGACATCAAAGATTACGACCTACCAATCTTCAACGAAGCAATGCCACCAGCAATGGCTAACAAACAGTATGAAGGAGAAGAAAACCAAAGATGGTCTGAGAAAATTGATTCTTTAGACGGTTACATCTATATTACTCCAGAATACAATAAAGCTGTTTCACCAGCATTAAAAAATGCACTAGACTATTTAGGATCAGAGTGGTCTGATAAAGCAGCTGGAATCGTAGGGTACGGTTCAACTTTAGGAGTGGCCGCAACATTAAACCTACGTACTATCTTATCTAACATGAACGTTGCGACAGTTGGACCATTCGGCGCTTTCAACTTATTTACAGACTTCGAAGAAATGACAACATTCCGTCCAGCAGAAGTACATAACGCAACTATCCAAGCCGTTATTGAAACTACAGTTAACTGGTCTAAAGGATTAAAATCAATCCGCGGATAATATACATCATACTGAAAAGAAGAGCCTTCCAGCTCTTCTTTTTTTGAAGATTAGAACATATCAGCAATTTTTTTACTTCCTTACAGTTTGTTGAGTTGTTTATAGATTATATCCAAATAGAGTGACTAGAGGTTTATAATAACGAAGTCATTAAAGAAGAAGCCGTGACAGATACAGCGTCTTTCTCACTCTCTCTAGAAAAAGGGTACGTAAAACTAGAAATTTGGGGGAAAATCAAAGAGAAAGAAAACGAGCTGCTCGTTATTTCTAATCCTATATATATCGATTAATTATTCAGCAGGTAGAGTTTTGGTTCCTCTATCTGCTTTTTTGTGAGCTGTCATGTCATAATTTTAAAATGAAGAGTCACTCATAACAATTATATGGTAGGATAAATATACGACAGAACCAAGGAGTAGAATATGAAAGATACACTGACGAAAAAATTACTTATCGGATTGGGCGTAAGTATAGCCATTATGCTCTTAGGCTATTTTCTATGGGAAGATCAGAAACCTGTTCCAGATGCAGCGCAATTATCGGTTGAAGAAATTGTTGAAATACAAGCTCAAACAGAAACCAGTACACTATCGTCAATTGGAGCTCTGTTTTTAAATGTCGGCTTTGTAGGTGCGGTGGTTTCTCTGGGAACGATAGTTATACGCCAAATTATCGCATTCTTCAAAAAGGGACGCTCTTAGACTCATTACAGTCTTCTTACAAAATGAATTTTTCAGCAATTTCAATTTCAAATCCTTCTTAAATTAGGTACACTAAAGGTAATCTAAAGAAGAAGGAGCGATGTTAATGGAACAAACAGTTTATACTAACTATTGGCTCAATCGTGTAACGAAACTGAAAAAAGAACATGGCAGTTACAAAACCGAGGAAGAAGCAATTAAGGGTATTAAAGCCTGGTGGGAACTACACAAAGAAGATTATCCCCAAGCTGAATACAGAAGAACGAATTCTGGAGCTTTAGAGATTAAATACAATGGCGACAACTACGTGTATCGTATTGAAAAACGGACACTAGATGGGAAATTGCCAAGCAAAAGGTATAGATTAAGAAAACCCGGTGAAATTGAAGCCTTACGTTCCAAACATCAACTTCATGATGAAGCCTATTTATTTGATGAATTAGCCGAACCTTACCGCGATAGACTGGTATTAACGATGGCTGATGGCAAAAAAGTGCAGGATTATGTGTATGATAATGAAGGAAGACCCATAAAAAAGCTCAGAGATAGTTAAAAATAGTGAAAACTCCAATTCAGATGCTTGGAGTTTTCTACTTCATAATAAGAAATATGAGTAAGGAAATGAACAAGGAGAAGAGAGATAAAATGGATAACAATTTTCAGGAATTTTTGCATGCCTTTAACGAGCTCCATCAAGCAGTGGCTGAAAAAGTAAATAAAGCCCCGGATACCCATTTTGGAGAGTTGTTAGGCACAGCAAGCAAACAAAAAGACAAAGTGATTGAAACCTACTACTCTCAAATTAATTTTTATAGAGAGTTAAGAAACCTTTTAACTCATCATACGATAAAAAATGAGGCCATTGCTCAGCCGAGTGATTACTTAATAGAAGAAATGAAACAGGTCACTCAAAAAATAAAATACAATAAAGTAGCTAAAGACCTCTTTTTGAGAAAAGTCTATTCAATTGACGAGGAGGACAAACTGGTGGATGTCTTGAACTTCGTCAAAAATGAACACTATACTCAATTTCCTGTCTTCAAAGGGAATAAACTGGTAGGAATTATCACGTCCATAGGTATAACGAAATTTTTAGCTGATCATATTGATGAAGACTTAACTTCCATTAAGGAAACACGTATTAAAGATGTTCTTGAAGTGGAAGAAGAACAAGATTTTTTCGAAGTGATCCCTCAGGATACGTCTATTTTTGACATAGAAGAGCTTTTTATGAACCGAATCAAAGAAGGACGAACGAATTATGTCTTGCTTATAGCTAAAAATAATCAGGTCAAGAAAAGAGAAGATTTGGTAGGCATTATCACTCCATGGGATATGCCAAAGGTGGTTGCCAACAAGTAATTCGTTTAAAGGACTTCCATAGGGGAGTCTATTCTATTTAATTGACTATGATATAATAAATAAAAATGAAAAATAAAGAGGATGGCCATGCGCAAACACTTATACTCCGTATTGGATGTCAAAGATGATACAAGCTATTTAAGTAAGGTATATAATATAGGGAATATCTTTCTCACGCTGATTAGCATTCTTCCCTTACTGTCTCATCAGCAAACACAGACTTTAGTAATGATTGAAACCGTAGCTATTGTATTCTTTGTCATAGATTATATATTAAGGTTCATCACGGCGGACATCAAATTTGAACATAAAAAGCCAGTTGTCGCTTTTTTAACCTATCCCTTTACGCCATATGCCATTATAGACATGTTGGCTATTTTGCCCTTTTTAACTGTCTTGAATCAGTCTCTACGGTTGTTCCGATTGTTTCGACTGTCCCGATCATTTAGAATCTTTCGGACATTTCGGGTATTTCGTTATTCAAAAAGTTTCGCTTTACTAAAGCGAACGGTTGTGAAGCAGAAAGACTCTCTCATATTAGTTGGAGGTCTCACACTCGCCTATATTTTTATAGCTGCTTTACTAGTGTTTAACATCGAGCCGGAGACTTTCCCAACGTTTCTAGAAGCGTTATACTGGTCAACAGCATCGGTCACAACGGTAGCCTATGGAGCCACTTATCCGATATCATTAACCGGTCAGCTTTTTTCTATGTTATCCTATATTGTTGGAGTAATCATTATTGCTCTTCCAACAAGTGTCATCACAGCAGGCTATATAAAAGAGATAGAAAATGAAAAAGAAAACAAATTGAATAATAATGAAATGTTTAAGGAGGAAGTAGAGTGACAGTAAGGTCAAATAAAGAGGTGTATCACTTATGGGTGGATGCATGGAACGGCGATAGTCGAAAAGTAAAAGACATTGCAGCTGAACAGTGTACAATCCATCAAATTAGAACAGACGAAGAGTCCGTGACAGATAAAGCAGGAGCAGAGGCTTTAAAAGGCATCATTGATAAAGCTAAAGTCCTGTTTGACCGCGTCTCGATGACAGTGGATGTCGGGCCGATTGTAGAAGGGGAATACGTCTCTGCTCGATGGACATATAGTGGAAACTACTTAGGCGGCATGCCAGGAGCTCAAGCTGAGGTAGGGAAAAGAGTAGCCTTTAGTGGAAATGATATGTTACGTATTAAAGAAGGAATGATTACAGATTACTGGGTAACCTCAGATGGCATTCACTTACTCGAACAATTGGAAATCGTAAGTTAATGCAAGGAGAAAATAGATGTATTCAAAACGACTTCAAGCACATGGGTTAATAAACAAAGTAGCGGGATCGGCATACAATTTTCGTTCTCAAAAAATAGGTCAGACAGTTAAGAACGATGTGAATAGGCTAGTGAATGAGTTGGGTATTCATCCGACAGAATTGTATTCTGCCCAGCAAAAGCATACAGCTCATATTGAGTATGCGGATGGCACGAATGGCGAACCCTTTTTATATGGGAGAACCTTTAAAGACACAGATGGATTGATAACAGATAAAAAGAATATGGCGCTGCTCATAAAATTTGCGGACTGTACGCCAGTAGTCTTATTCGATCCAGTGAGAGAAGTTCAGGCCAGTGTGCATTCAGGTTGGAGAGGGACCTGCCAACGCATTTCACTTCGAGCCATTGAAAAAATGGAAAAAGAATTTCACTGTCAAAGGGAAAACATACTCGTTTACTTAGGTCCATCGATTGATCAAGAGAATTATGAAGTCGGTTCAGAAGTTTATGATGCCTTTGATTCCTTTTCCAATAGAGATTCCTTTTTTAAGCCCCGTGGAAATAAATATGTGCTGGATATGTTAAAAGCCAATTTGTCTCTTATATCAGAGGCAGGGATACCAGCAGAGAACATCGAGATGGAAATATCATCCACTTACAGCGATTCCCGCCTGCATTCGGCAAGAAAAGAAGGTCCAGACTATCAGTTAAATGCTCTGATAACACTGATGAAATAAGAACCTTTACCCCATTTAATAAAGAAAAGCACAGGTGCTTCATCACTTGTGTATTTTTTTGTCTCCAGGAGAAACAGCCTATTGCTTTATTCAAATGGGGCGATAACGTATACTAAATGTAAGCAACCGCTTTTAGAGGAGGGAAGGCTCATGTTCACGGATAAGCGTCTGACCGAGGCCTATGACAAGGCGAAAACACTATACTTTGATGATTATTCCCGCTTTGTATTCATGAGTGATGCGCATAGAGGAGACGGGAGTGTTTCAGATGAATTCTTAAGAAATCGTAATCTCTTTATGCATGCCATTAATGAATATTATGAAAATAACTATACGTTCATTGAAGTAGGAGACGGAGAAGAGCTTTTAGAATATTCCAATCTCAACCACATCAAAAATGCTCATGCCGATATTTATGAAGGAATCAAAAAGCTGTATGATGAAGGCAGATATATTCGAATTTACGGAAATCATGATATATACCTTGATAATCCGAAATTTATCGAAAAGTATTTACATACTAATTATGATGAATATACGGAAGAATATTTTGATTTCCTTAAAGGGATTGAACCTTTAGAGGCAGTTGTTTTGAGGCACCGCAAAACAAGTCAGGAATTGTTTGTCCTGCACGGACATCAAGGAGACGCACCTAATGATCAGTTCTGGTTCTTTACAATGGTTTCCTTAAAGTTTTTCTGGCGGTTCCTGCATCGATTCGGTATTAGGAACCCCACTAGTCCGGTAAAAAATGTATCCAAACGTCACCGTATTGAACGAAACTACAGCAAGTGGATACTCAAACACAGAAGGGCCCTGCTTTGCGGGCATACGCACCGGTTTAAGTTTCCGAAAAACAATGACGTCCCCTACTTTAACACAGGATGTGGCATCTACCCGGCCAGTATAACGGCCATTGAGCTCACGGAAGGCATGATTCGGTTAGTGCGCTGGAAAGAAAAGGTGGATGAACAGGGCGTTTTGCATATTAAACGAGAAACAATGCGTGGACCTGAACCGATAGAGTCCTTTGACATTCGTAAGCCTAAAGAAGTGATTGAATATCTAGCCAAATTAAAAATCCAGCGGACGAAGAAAGAAAGAGAAACACGTGCGGCCTTTAGAGAAGAAGAAATTTAAGACTTAAACTATTCCCTCTTATCCAGTTGTTGGATAGGAGGTTTTTTTGTTTAAAAGCTTCACATAACGTAAAAAGAGTCCTCCGTTTTGTTTTCATAAAAAAAAAGGTATATAATAGAAAAATCAGAAACTGTGTATTTATGAAGGGAGAATGTATATGTCAGCACAGATGATAGGTTTTAGTTTTCTTATAATCGGGGTCTTCCTGCTTCTTGGGAAATTGATTCGATTTAAAACCAAATGGTTACGTCGATTATTTTTACCTAGTTCTATCATTGGAGGTTTTCTAGCCTTAATAGTGGGGCCTCAAGTATTGGGTCGAATCACCTCAACAGTATTAAATGAAGGGTCCTTTTTTTATAACGGACTGATTCCTGAATTTATATTAGATGCATGGTCTCCTTTGCCAGGTATGTTTATTAATATTGTGTTTGCGGCCTTATTTTTAGGTCAAACGGTTCCCAGCGTGAAAAAGATATGGAATAATGCGGGTCCGCAAATTGTTATGGGACACACCGTTTCTTTTGGCCAGTATGCTATCGGCGTATTGTTGACCTACTTTGTTTTAACTCCTGTGTTTGGGACCAACCCACTCGCGGCAGGTTTGATTGAAATAGCCTTTGTAGGAGGACACGGAACAGCAGCTGGATTAGGCCCTACTTTTAATGAACTCGGCTTTCCAGAAGGGGCTGATTTGGCTTTAGGCTTAGCCACGATCGGTATCTTATTTGGAGTCATTGTAGGGATCGCGATTATTAACATCGCACACCGAAGAGGAATAGCCAAGTATGTCGATGGCAAAAAAGAAATGACAGAAGAAGAAAAAGAACAAATCAGTGACACATACGGATATGAAATGGAACAAGAAGTGAGAGAGCCTAAAGCGATTGAGCCGCTTGCGTTTCATTTATCTCTAGTTGGAGTAGCCATACTCATTGGGTATGTGATTCAACAGGGTCTGATTTTATTAGAAGCCAGTACTTGGGGAGCGTGGACAGGGGTTCACTTACTCTCTTATATTCCGCTTTTCCCACTCGCTATGATTGGCGGGATGGTTGTACAAAAAGTATTTGAAAAGCGGGGGATTGAGAACTATATCGATCCCAATTTAGTGAACAAGATTTCAGGTTTAGCTTTAGATGTCCTGCTCGTGTCGGCATTAGCGACGTTGTCACTCGATGTTATCGGAGACAATATCATCCCGTTTGTGTTAATCGCTGTAACCGGAGCGGCATGGACGACCTTTGCTTTCTTATACCTAGGCCCTAAAATGCTTCCTGACCATTGGTTCGAAAGAGGGTTGGGGGATTACGGTCAGCAAACAGGTATGGCAGCGACTGGGTTATTACTAATGAAAGTCGCGGATCCTGATCAACAAACACCAGCATTAGAAGGGTTCGGATACAAACAAATTCTATTTGAACCATTTGTTGGAGGAGGCCTTGTCACATCGGCTTCTCTCCCATTGATTTTTGAATTTGGACCACTCGTTTTCTTAGCTATCACTGGAAGTATTACTATCATCTTTTTAGTTTTCGGGTTAGTTTACTTTAATCCTAAGAGAGCAAAAGCAAGAGAAAATACTAGAACATTCCAAGCACGTAAAAGTAGTGAGTAGTAAATGAAAAAATCAGTGAATCGATAGAGGTGTACTAAACAGCTCAAACGATTCACTGATTTTTTAATGTCTCTTTCATTAAACTAGTGGACTACTTTTCCAGAGTATAAGAAAAAGTGTACTCTTTGCTTATAAAGGGGCATGTATCTGGAAACGACCGCTTGTCTTTTGAGTTGTTTTGTCTCATAAAACGAGTAGTTTAGTCGACTGTCCGTGAATAAAAAGAAAGTTTTGGCTTCTTGTTCTTTAAGATAGTCTATAAAAAAATCAAATAGCTGGCTCCCGATCTTTTCATGCTGGTAATCGGGATGAACAGCTAAGACAATGAGTTTCCCGTTATAAGGTTCCTTGGCTTGTTTGTAAAGAGCGTCATCTGTTTGACTGTTTCGTCTAAAGGAGAGCGCAATTTCCTTTCCTTCGTTTGTAAATAAAAGTAAAAAGTAATGGAAGTAGAGTTTCCAGTTTAATAAGGTGGATGTTAAAGGCACGTCCTCACCTTTGCCGACAACTAATCCGACAATCTTACCGTCTACTTCAGCCACTTGCGTATAGGTATGTTCTGCCAGGCAAGCATACATAAAAACATAAGACATCCGGTGAGCATTCCATTTGCCAGCGACCTTATCATATTGGAATGCCGCTCTCAATAAGTCAGCTACTTTGGAATAATCTTTTTTATTTAAGGATCTATACTGAATAGGAGGCATCGAATCCCTCTTTCTCACATTGATTCTCTCATTATATCATGCGGGCGTATGGAATGATGAAAAAGTTGATTCATGTTAAGATGAACCAGGAAAATTTTAAAAGGAGTTTTTGAATGAAGTTAGAAGTGATGCAACACAGAGATAGTAAAGAGTTAAGTGAAAGGGTTGTTAATGCCTTTTATGGAGAGGATACTCATTTATCCAAGGAGACCCTTGAAACATTAATTAGACTGCTTTGGCTGGAAGAAAGTGAGGCCTTTAATATGACTGTTTATGTTTTAAAGGAAGAGGAAGAAGTCATTGGTGCCTTTTCATTGACACACGGAGGGAAAACAAAAATATCAGTGTCACTTGTTGCGAAACTAGCTGCTGCAGTCAAGCATATTTGCTTAAAAGAGATGTATCAGTTTGCAAAGGAAAGTTTAGAAACGAGTCGTAAACCGCATCAGGACGAACTCTATATTGGATTTTTAGCAGTAAAAGAAAGCTGGCGAGGAAATCGCATCGGTCATCAACTGATGGAAAATATCTTAAGGATGAGTAAAGAGAGAAAAGGAATTTCAACAGTGAGTTTATATGTCTTAAAAACGAATGACAGAGCGAAGCACCTGTATGAAAAATTTGGCTTTAAAAGAGATTCTCGTCATGAAATAAAGGATTATTATTTTATGGTTCAAAATTGAAATGAGGTCTGGTATATTATAGTGGATAATAAAAAGTTTAAGATATGAAGGATGAAAGCAGTATGCAGGAGGAGCAACGTTACGGACTGGGTACAACCATATCGATGATTGTCGGTATATGTATCGGGTCCGGTATTTTTTTTAAAGCAGATGATATATTAATAGAAACCGGTGGAAACGTGTGGTTAGGTGTGCTTGTATTTATTATAGGAGCCTTTTGTGTCATCTTCGGAAGTATGACCCTGTCTCAATTAGCCAGTCGTACAAAAAAGCGTGGCGGGGTAATTTCTTACTATGAAGAATTTATTTCTTCAAAAGCAGCGAGCGCCTTTGGCTGGTTTCAGCTCTTTGTTTATTTCCCAACGATTACAGCGGTAGTCAGCTGGGTGAGTGGGATTTACACAGTCTCCCTATTTGGGTTATCCTCTTCTTTAGAGTTTCAAACCGCTATTGGCTTTGGGTATTTGAGCTTTTTCTTTTTAATGAATTATGTGTCATACAAAATGGGTGGGCGTTTCCAAAATGTGACCACCGTAGTGAAGATGATCCCGTTGATCGGAATTGGCTTAGCAGGCCTCTTCTGGACACAAAGCAGTCCTTCGATACCAAGTGGGGTTGCTTTGGTAGAAACCAGCCAAGTCGGGTGGGGCTGGTTAGCGGCTTTGGCTCCTATTGCCTTTTCTTTTGATGGATGGATTGTATCGACTTCCATTACGCAAGAAGTTAAAAACCATCGCCGCAATATGCCCATCGCATTAGCCATCGGACCGCTCATTGTATTAGCCGTTTACCTCACCTTCTTCCTGGGAATGGTATCGGTAGTCGGATCGGAATACATTTTAACGATGGGAGACGAAGCCATCAATCAAGTAGGCTATTCTCTATTTGGAGCAAGCGGCGAACGAATTTTACTAGCCTTTGTCTTAATTGCTATATTGGGAGTCGTTAACGGAATAAGTCTAGGCTACATTCGTTTACCTCATACCTTAGCCAGCAAAGGCATGATTCCTTCCAGTCAAACATTTATGAAGGTAAAGGATAAAACGGGCTTATCTCCCCAATCAGCTGTTTTCGCTTATGTGATTACCGTCTTTTGGTTAGGTGTGCACTATTTGACACAGCGGTTTGATATTCTTCGCGGGGGAGATATCAGTGAAATTGCGATTGTCTTTAGCTATTTAGCTTATACGCTGCTTTATATAAAAGTCATTCAACTGAAAAGAAGGCAAGTGATAACCAGTCGCTTTCTCGGTTATGTGGCTCCTGTTTTAGGTTTAGCCGGATCCTTAATTATTTTGGTAGGAGGGCTGTTTTCTAATCCTCTTTACAGTCCTCTATTCTTATTGTTTTCTTTTATGGTGTGTGTGATAGGATATGTATATGGAAGAAGCCAACAAATACGAGTAAAAGAGGGATAAGCCATGCTTTTAGAATTTTGTGCTGAGAATTTCGATCGTGTTCCAGAAGCGATTGAAAAAGGGATTCATCGAATTGAATTGTGTGACCGTTTGGACGTAGGGGGAACGACGCCCCACTCAGAAGTCCAGCGCGAAACAGTGAATTACGCTCATATGCGCGGTGTACAAGTCGTCTCTATGATCCGCCCTAGAGGGGGAGATTTTGTCTACAGTGATGAAGAAAAAGAAACCATGATAAAACAAGCGCATGAGGCAGTAGACAATGGAGTGGATGGTCTGGTGTTTGGCTGTCTAACAGAAGAGGGGCAGTTAGACCAGTCTATCTTAAATGAACTCATTGCCATTGCTCAAAAAGCAAACAGAGAAGTCGTTTTCCATATGGCCTTTGACCACATTCCGGAAGAAAGTCAGAAAGAAGTGCTCGAATGGCTTGTTGACAAAGGAGTCACCCGAATTCTCACAAGAGGTGGGAAAGAAGGATCGGCTTTAGACAACAGTGAGTCCATTAATCGCACCATCCGATGGGCCAATGATAGAATACAAATACTGCCTGGAGGCGGTGTAACTCATGACAACTTGCCAGAGTTGTCTCGCACATTAAATACCAACCAGTTCCACGGGACTAAAGTTGTCCCCTTATAAAAGAGAGAAGTCCTTACTCACAGGGTGAGTAGGGGCTTTTTGAAAGTTTAAATTTATTCAAAGATTTCCCTGTTTCCTTTACTTCACGTGATTATTCTATAAAATGGAAGATAGCTTGTACAATGATGGATATAAATAAGTGAGGGAAAGGGAGACGTCAATGAATAAAGTTTATATTGCTGGGGCCAAACGTACACCAATCGGAAATTTTTTAGGTGCATTAAAAGACGTTTCAGCTTCTGATTTAGGAAGTTACGCTATTAAAGGTGTTTTAGAAGAAAGCGGCATAAATAAAGAGGATATTGATGAAGTATTATTAGGAAATGTTTTACCTGCTGGACAAGGGCAGGGAGTTGCCCGTCAAGCATCAATCAAAGCGGGTATTGGCACCACTGTTCCTGCTTATGCGATTAATATGGTATGTGGAAGCGGCTTGAAAACAGTCATGAACGCTTATTTAGGTATAAGAGGCGGCGAATATAAAGCAGTAGTGGCTGGGGGAACAGAGTCCATGAGTCAGGCGCCTTATATGATTCCCTGGAAAAATCGTATAGGACAAAAAATGGGCGGCTATAAAATAGGCGACCACATGCTGGATGATGCTCTCACGGATGCTTTTGAAGGCTATCACATGGGAGTAACCGCTGAAAATATTGTTGAACAATATGGTATTACCCGTGAAGATCAAGATAGTTTTGCGATCCAGTCTCAAAAGAGAGCGATTGAAGCCGTAGATAACGGATCGTTTAAAGATGAAATTGTGCCTGTAGAGACAAAAAACCGTAGAGAAACCATCACTGTAGATACCGATGAATACCCTAATCGACGCACAACAGAGGAAAAATTAAATCAGTTGCGTGCTGTATTTAAAAAAGACGGATCAGTAACAGCTGGTAATGCCTCGGGTATTAATGATGGGGCTAGCGCCACTTTGTTAGTAAGTGAAGCGTACGCTGAAGAAAATGGGCTCACCCCTCTGGTAGAAGTGGTAGCTATAGGTCAAGGAGGAGTCGATCCTTCGGTTATGGGGTTAGGACCTACTCCAGCTATTAAGCAAGCCATTGAACGAGCTGGTATCTCCTTTGAAGACATTGATGTCTTTGAATTGAATGAAGCTTTTGCTTCTCAAAGTTTAGGCGTACTGAAAGAAATATCAGATGAATTTGGTGTGAGTAAAGACTACATGCTTGAACGAACCAATTTAAACGGGGGAGCTATTGCGTTAGGCCACCCGGTCGGAGCAAGCGGCAACCGAATCTTGGTCACATTGATTCACATCATGAAAAAACAGGGGTTAACCTACGGCTTAGCTTCTTTATGTATTGGTGGAGGCATGGGAGTCGCTGTCTTAGTCAAAAACACAGACAAATAAGATTCTCCAAAAGCTACACACTATTAAATCAAATAAAAATAAGGAAGGCGTCCGAATGAACTCATGGACGCCTTCCTTATTTTGCGTTATAAGAACGTAAATAACAAACCAGCACCAATCACACCCGTTAAAAACCCTTCTAATTTACCTTGGCGTTCAGAAGGCAATTCATTTTTTATAACGTTTAAGGTCATTGCTCCTGCTACAAAAGCCTCAATACTTCCGATGAAGAAATCTGAAAAGTCCGTAAATACCCCTAAAAAGTAGCCGGCTAGGATACTGAAAGAAAGAATCCATCGTCCGTATTTGTCATAAACATGTTCGTGATGATGGCGCAAGGTCCAATCATTCGTTATAAAATGTAGAGCAAAGGCAATAAAATAAATCAGAATAGAGGCTTCCATTTCTTCTCGGGAAGTCAACAGATACCCAATCATTGCATTATAAAATGCAAAGAAAACCATGTGTGCTTTATAAATGGCAGAATTGATTAAATTCGGATTATCAATTTCCTCTTTTTCATAGGCTCGAGCAATGAGTCTGTCTAGTGCATAAAAGACAATCAACCCGGTTAAAGCAATTAAATAAAGTAAATACTTTGACACTCCCACAGCTAAAGCAGTGGGATTCTTAAGTGCTTTGTCGAACGCAGGCCATTTCTGTTTTG
>NZ_BAAACW010000054.1:0-26166 GCF_039521845.1 Alkalibacterium iburiense | reverse complement strand
AGCTAGCGCAAGATTACGTAGAGAGCGTAGCTTAATTTGGCATCAGAGCCCGATATCATTTTAAAAGAGCTCAAATGACCGTAGAGTATTCGGCGGAGCGACCCCTTGACAAGCCGAACGTATGAATGGTTTAAACTGGTTAAAACAAGGGTGTCTTAGTCATGCCCTCATTTGTCTATCGTCGCCCTTGTATTTTTCAAATAAACCATTCATGTGTTTGTCAAGGGCGAATACTCCCACTAATGATAGTGAGAAATCATTTCTCTCTTATTTTTCTTGTGTTTTTCATAAAACTTTTTACACTACCATTTTTTATATCAGTATCTTTCTTTCTATTCATATATATTAAAATGAAAAGAAGTAAGAACCAGAAACTCGGACCTAAATAACTTCCTCTACTGATATTAAGCATTAAAAATAATGTTCCCAGTATAACTGAATTTTTAAAGATCCATATATTGAGAATTATAAATGGAATTAATCCGAATAAACCTAAATCAGATAGCATATAGGCAAAGTTATTAGTAATGACTGGTGTATGATTGATTCCATTTCCTATCCACCATTTGTGTCGTTCAACATACATCCAACTTTGAACTAATCTATTGTAAGCTGATCCATCAGTTCCAGAAATAATATTAATAGTTCTTTGGATGAATGTTTCATATATATAGTCTCTAAAAATGAACAGCATAACTGATATAGTCAGTATAGATATAAGTAGATACACTTTGTTTAAGTTTACTATATTCATATTTTTGAGTAAAAATATAGATAAAACTATGAATAACGTAATGACCATACTATAGCTAAATGTTAAAAAAACTCCTAAAGATAAAATGATTATAATAGATACATTTTTTAAAGTTACTTTGAAAAAAGACAAATTAGCAGCTAGAACAATTAATAAATAGTGGCCTAAGTGAGCTGGTTCAGAAAAGATACTTCTCATTCTAATAAAGTCAGAATTCCCACTGAAATAGTAACTTTTATAATCATCTCGAGTGAAACTCCAAAGAAAACGATATGGGTACTCATGGTTATTGTATATTGAAAAGACTATATATAGACCAACCGTAATCACTAATATAGCTAATATATTGTTTATAATTAAAAATCTTTCTTCAAAGCTATTTCTTTTTATATAATTGTAGAAAAATGTCACAACAAAGAGATAAAAAATTAGCTTAATGCTAGCTTGTAGTGTTGTACGATAAAAATAAGGCTCTATATTTAATAAATCTCGTAAAAAAGCATGAAAAATTATTAATCCTATTATTAAAGAAATAGTTTGAATCTGGCACTTATTTAATCTCAATTGACCAACAACAAAAAGAATCGGTAGGATTGCCATGATAATAAATTCTGCAAATGAGAAATAATATAAAGACCAATCGGCTAATACAAAAGCTAACCCTAATAATACTAAAACAATCGTTCCATATTTATGCTGTTTTTCCTCATGGTAATTTACCCATTGTTTAACCATATGGCTTATATTCATGGCATTCCTTTCCTCTCATTAATCCCTTTTACATAAAGTCTTTTAATGCTTTAACAATCATTGCACTAGCCGTACCATCACCGTATGGGTTTAATGCCTCGGCCATTCTAATATATTCTTTTTTATCAGTCAACAAATTGGACACATGAACATAGACTGAATCCGTTTCAGTGCCGATTAGTTTAAGTGTACCGGCTTCTAAACCTTCAGGACGCTCTGTTTTGTTTCTAAGGACTAAAACTGGCTTGTTTAAGGTCGGAGCTTCTTCTTGTAAGCCTCCTGAATCAGTTAATACTAAATACGCTTGATCGATTACTTTATGAAAAACATCCACTTCGAGGGGTTCTACTAAATGAATTCTATCATTATTACCTAGAACTTCATTTGCTAGAGCTTGTACCCTTGGACTTAGATGTACCGGCATAAGTATCTCTACATTTGAATTTTTTTCAGTTATGTCGACTACAGCTTTAAACACATTTTTCATAGGTGTGCCATAATTTTCTCTTCGATGCATTGTAAGGACTATCCATTTTTGATCAGATTTATATTTCATTAAATCCAAAACTCTGTGTTCAACTCGGGTGTTTTTTATATAATGCACCGCATCAATAACGGTATTTCCTGTTACAACAATTCTTGACTGTTTTTTGTTTTCCAATAATAAATTTTGTTCTGTAGCTTTCGTTGGCACAAAGTATAAGTCAGCTAAATTATCAATTAACTGTCTATTTCCTTCTTCTGGAAATGGATTATCGTGATCATAGGTTCGAAGACCTGCTTCAACGTGTCCCACCGGTATACGCTGATAATAGGCAGCTAAGGCAGCTGAAAAACTCGTTGTAGTATCCCCATGAACAAGTACCATATCTGGCTGTTCTTTTTTAAAAATACCTTCTATCCCTTTTAGTACATCGGTGGTAATATCCGATAGGCTTTGGTTTTTCTTCATTATATTTAAATCATAATCAGGAGTGATATGAAATACCTTAAGAACTTGATCCAACATTTCTCTATGTTGGGCCGTTACTATAACTACTGGCTCGAAGAAGTCCTTATGTTTATTCAATTCTAGAATGACGGGGCCCATTTTAATTGCTTCTGGTCGAGTCCCAAAAACGACCGCAACTTTCTTCCTCATTTCTTTATTCTCCCATTCTGTTATTCTTTACACTCTATTTTAATCAGGCATCATTCTACCATAAAAAGACCCTTTACCGTTAGGAGTTCTTAAAATTGTTATCAACCGGTAAAGGTGTCATTATTTCTTATTCATGCGGTGGTTAATTTTAGCCAGAATTAAATACAGTTTATCTTTCAGTGTAACACTCTTTAAATCTCTTAGTTGTCTCTTATTCTCAGGTGGTACAGGACTTTCTTTCAAACCGTTGTATATAGAAAGTAATTGCCGTTTGATGAATGCTTTCTGCAAGGGATTCATTTTTTCACTTTCATACTCTATCTCTAATGCTTTGAACACTTTTAGATAAGAGTCAAAGGATTTGAGCTTATGTGTGTTGGTGCTTTCTGTCATAGTTGAAGCTAAACGGTAGCGTCTATGATAAAAAGCTTCATTTAAATAGGACATACTTTCAACAGATGCAAAGAGGCGTGTCGTAAAGTACTCATCTTCATGTAAGACCCCTTCTAAGAAAAATAAGTTGTGTTGATCAATGACTTCTTTTTTCACTAAGTATAAGCAAGGCGACGCGGAGTAACTTTTTCTGTTCTTTTCTAAAAGCTCTTCTCCTGTATAGACGGCTTTGTCTTTTAAGACGTGAGAAAAATTATAATTCCCTTCTTCTTTTGGATCCGATCCGCCTTCGTAAAAGGCCGATCCGTTAAATCGAACCAAGTCCACATTTTCTGCCTCTGCTTGCTTAACCATTTTTTCGATGGTATCCGATTCAATCCAGTCATCGGAATCTACAAAATAAATGTACTTTCCTTTCGCTCGTTTTATGCCTTCGTTTCGTCTGGCTCCTTGCCCTTTGTTTTCTTCATTTTCAATTAATTGAATCTCTTCTTTGTACTGCTTGAGTAAATAGACTGTCGCATCGGTTGACGCATCGTCTAAAACGATAATTTCCTTATTCTTATAGGTTTGGTTGATTAATGAGTCCATGCATTCTTCAACATACCGTTCTACATTATACGTGGGAACAATGATACTGACAAGAGGGGTCATTTAAGCAACTCCTTTCGCTCTTTGTATTTCCTGTTTCAGTCGCTTCATTTCTCCTGTCAGCCATAGCCCTAATAGCCATACGCTCAAGAATAATAGTCCTTGAATGACTAAGTTAATGAACACATTGTAATTAAGGTCGGGCAGGAAATAAAAAGCAAGTGCCTGCATAACAGCTAGTATCAGCGGTTTTTTTAGGACTGAGAAAAACTCTAACAGGGTCGATTTAAACATGATTTTCATGAGTAAGATGTTCGCTTGGATAAAGTTTAAACTGAAAGAAATGACTAAAAATACTGCCACATACTCAATTTGACCGAGTAATATACCGGCAATAATGCCTGCGACATTCGCAACAGTTGATAGGATGCCAGAAAGTAGCAATAAATCGGTCCGGTTTCCTGACTGGAAAATGCCTCCCGTACTGGAAAGAATCATTTGTACCCATACCGATAATGCGAGTATCTGAAAAACAGGTACACTGCCTGCCCACTGCTCTCCAGCAAGGAAATAAATAATATCATCTGCTGAAAAGATAAGAAAAACGGATAAAGGCATGCCTAAAGTAGCCAATAGATTAGATATTCTTAAGTAAACTTTTTTAATGCGTTCCTTCTCCGATTCATAATCCGATAGGATGGGATGAATAACTGAAGTCACTAAGCTGGTTAATACTTGATTCGGATACAGGGATATTTGATACGCCCTGTCGTAATAGCCTAAGGCGCTTTGAGAAAAGTAACGTCCGATTAGTAATTTATCTAAATTTCTTGAAAAGTAGTTGATAAAGTTAAATAAAAATTGGTTTCTAGAAAAGGCATAGATTTTTTTAAGCGGTGCCCAGCTGAACTTGAGACTAATTTTTGTTTCTGTTTTCATATAAAAGACGATAAATAATGTCGCTGCCTTTGCCGTATTTCCAATAATCAATGAATAATAACTGAAACCTAATAGGGCGAGTGTAATAGATACGATTCCTGAAACAACGGCACCGGCTAAGGTAGTTAAGTTGACGAGTTTAAAGTTTTGTTCTTTTAATATGATGGATTGAGGGACCACTAGAATCCCGTAAAAAAATACGGCGATAGCCAGAATCATACTAATGGGTATAAAGACGTCATTTCCGTAGAATCGACTCATAGGGTAACCTAGAAATATAAAAAGAATACTCAGCCCAAACGCAATATAGAGGCTGAATGAAAATATACCGTTCACTTCTTTATTCGTCAGATTTTTATTTTGTATAATAGCTGGTCCAATTCCAAAGTCTGCGAGTAGTTGGAAAAAGACAAGAAAGACGTTGACGGCTGAAACGATTCCCATTTCATTTGGCGTGAGTAGACGAGCGAGTAAGGCTGTTACAAGGAGTTGAACGACAACGATGGAGTATTTCCCCAGGGCTGTGTAGAAGATGCCTTTTTTAAATTGTTCCATCATAGTACTGATTGCTCCTTGTTTAGTGATTAAGCTTTGATTAGGCTTTTTAATGTGTTAAATGCTTTGCCGTAAGTGTTGGCTGCTTTATTTCGTGTTTGCATGAGTCTTAAGGCGTTTTTTGGTCTGCCTTTTTTGTATTCGTTTAGTAAGGCGTATCTGAACGGGTTCTTTTCTTCAGTTTTATGTGGGTCTACTTTTTCTTTTATCGATTGCCATAATGTGTCTAGTCGTTCGATTTTTTCTTCTTGTGAAAGTGGGCAGTCTTTATGAACTAAGTTAGCTGTTTCCAAGTATATCGCATGGAAATACTCTTCAGCGATTAAGTCACTGAATTCTTCTTGCTCTCCCCAGTGTTTGAGCAGGTTTTCAAATTGGGTCGCTATGTTCAATTCCATTTCTAGTCTGTCTGGGCGGTAGCGATTGACAGCTGAGCCTTCGTGTGTCACGTAATGATAGTAGGCTTTTCGGTTAACCGCAATACTGGTGACATGCTTGTAGCAAGCGATATTAAATAAAGCGTCTTGTCCCATTCGCTGGTCTGTAAATTCAATAGCGTTGTTTTTTAAAAAATCTTTTTTGTATAATTTATTCCACAGGGCGTAAGGTGTGAAATGGTAGACGTTTCTAAAATGTCTTTTTACTTTTTCTTTGCTTGGTAGTTGCGGAATATTAGGCAAGTGCGTTTGTCGGTCCTCTGGCTTCCCTGCTTTTTCCTGTGTAAAGCCGAAGATAAGCATATCTGATTCTTTTTCTTGTGCGACTTTATAATTATCCGCAACTAAATAGGGTTCAAAGTAATCATCCGGATCCGCAAAGTATATGTATTTACCTGTTGCTTGTTTTAATCCTGCATTTCTTGCCGGTCCTGAACCTTGGTTTTCTTGATGAATAACTGAGATAAGTAAGGGTTCTTTTTTGGCGTAGAGGTCACAGATTTCTTTTGAGCCGTCAGTCGATCCATCATTAACTAGAATAATTTCACACTGGACTCTCTTTTGATTGAGTGCCGATTCGATCGCTCGCGGTAAATGGTCTGCCACGTTATACACCGGCATAATAATAGATACATCAAACATTCTACAAGACCCCCTTTGTTCAGTATTCTTTCAAGTTATCACAAGATAGTATACCACAGACTAATAGTTTACATTTCATTTTCATGAAATCTTTAGAAATTTTGTAGGATTGGGAGGAGATGTTGAGTTTAGGAATTCTTTTTTTGCTGAACTACACTTTTTTGATTTTGTTGAGTTTAGGGTAGCTAATCGAGAGTGAACTCTACTTTTTTCGGAAAATGTTGAGTTTAGAGTGAGTTTTATTTCTAAACTCAACAAATTCAGTAGCATGAAAGTTATAAGGTGCATTATTCTTTTAGTTGCTACTCATTTTAATTTTTAGTATAGTTAAATTGAAAAGAGAGGACTGCGCTAACAGCCCTCCCTTTGACAAACCCTATGAAAGATCGGTGACTAATTTAATATGAAAGAATAACAATCTTAAACTGGTCAAAGCTTAGAGATGGTTATTCTTTGTCTTTCGTGTGGTTAATGATCTTTAACACTAAAGTCGCAAAGGCTATTGCCAAAGCGATAGATTCTATGCTTTTAGTTGCTTCTTACATCAGTTTTCAGTATAATAAACATGAAAAGAGAGGACTGCGCTAACAGTCCTCTCCGTAACAAGCCCGATAAAAGATCGGTGGCTAATTTTAAACGATTAAAAATAACCATCTTTAACCTGCCAAAGTTAAGAAGATGGTTATTTTTTGTCTTCCATGTGGTCAATAATCTTTAACACTAAAGTCGCAAAAGCTATTGCCAATGCGAGTGCTTCAAAGACTGACACACGCTATCCCCTTTCTGGAGACAGCCAAAAAGAACCATAGGTATCACTCCTTTAATTAAGAAGTTAGCCACCATCTTTCACTTGCTTGTCATTCACTATTATATCATGTTTTCATGTCTTTAATTTATTATATTCAGTTTTTCTGTCTTTAATTTTCAGTATAAATAAGAGAGTCGCAAAACTATCATGACTCTCTTTAAAGTAATACTTCCTTTAAGGTAAATTATCAATCGCATATTGAGCTTGTTCGGCAGTATATCCTTCGAAAATTAATTGATCATACAGTCCTTGATCTGAAAATGAAGTTAAATCTAAATAATCAATAGCTTTTTGTAAAGCATTTTCGTTCCAATCGGTCTCGACATTATCGACGGCATATTGAGCTGCATCATCAGGATAGCCTTCAAATAATAGTTGGTCTTTTAAGCCTTCCTTTGAAAAACTAGTAAAACTCAAATAATTATTGGCCGTGCCTAAAGCATTTCTAAATTCTCTGGATACTTCGGTTTCAGTTTCTTCAGCAACTTCGGTAGGTTCCTTTTCTACTTCTTCTGTTGATTCTTCATCTTTATCTGATTCTTCTTCCGGTTCAGCTTTTACCTCCGCTACTTCTTCAACCCCATCTTCTTCCTGCTGATTATTTTCTAATTCATTTTTAGCAGCGGCTAACTCTTCTTCCAGCTTTTCTATAGTCTTTTCCATCGATTTGATTTCATCTGCTTTATCGGACAATTCGTTCTCCAAAGTCTCAACCTCTTCATTAACTACTTGAAGTTCAGATTCTAATTCTTCTAACACCAACTGACTGTCTTCTTCTGCATCAACATCCATCTCTGCATTTTCTCCACATCCCAACAGCAAGACACTAGATACACCAATCATAGTGATAAGTTTTTTCATAATACACCTCACTTTTTTATTTTTGACTTAAAGTATTCTTCTATTCTTATCGTATCATTGTAAGCGCTTTTTTTACAATAGAGTTCAAGTCTTAATCTTGAACTAGTAAGATTGAAAAGATAAAGTATAAATAACCTTTGTAGTATGATACAATACTTCTAGGTAAAGTGTTAACAAAATATTTAGTAAATTTAGAAAAATACGTAAGGAGCGATTTTATGGCGATTTTAGTTACTGGTGGAGCGGGCTACATTGGGAGTCATACAGTAGTGGAATTAATTAACGAGAATTACGATGTGGTGATTGTTGATGACTATTCAAATGCAAAACCTGAGGTGTTGAACCGTATTAAAGAATTGACTGGTAAAGAGGTTCCTTTTCATGAAGTCAATATAACGGATAAAGAAGCCTTACGTCCTGTTTTTGAACAACATGATTTAGAAGCAGTTATCCACTTTGCTGGATTTAAAGCCGTTGGCGAGTCTGTGGCGCAGCCTTTAAAATACTACAGCAACAATATTCACGGAACTATTGTCTTAATGGAGTTAATGAATGAATACGATGTGAAGAAAATGGTCTTCAGCTCCAGTGCAACAGTGTACGGCATGAACAATGAGGCTCCATTTACTGAGGATATGCCTTTATCTACAACTAATCCGTATGGAACGACAAAGATGTATATTGAACAAATCATTCAAGATCAGTTTGTGGCAGACAACCGTTGGAGCGCTGCTTTACTGCGTTACTTTAATCCAATTGGTGCTCATGTATCTGGTCGTATCGGTGAGGACCCGAATGATATTCCAAACAACCTAATGCCTTTCATCACCCAAGTAGCGGTTGGGAAGCGTGACAAGTTGTCTGTATTCGGAAATGATTATGACACCCATGACGGAACAGGCGTCAGAGACTATATTCACGTCGTTGACTTAGCTAAAGGACACATTCGTGCTCTAGAAAAAGTCTTGGAAACCGAAGGTGTCGAGGCGTATAACCTAGGGACAGGAACAGGTTACTCTGTTTTAGATGTCGTGAAAGCTTTTGAATCCGCGAATGACGTAGAGATTCCTTACGATATCGTTGACCGTCGTCCAGGAGACATTGGCACAAGCTATGCCAGCTCGGCTAAAGCCAAAGCAGAATTGAACTGGGAAGCAAAACTTGGTCTAGAAGACATGTGCCGCGACTCATGGAACTGGCAGAAAAATAATCCAAACGGATACGAAGCATAAAATCATCCCTGCTTATTCAGAACTCAATCTGAATAGGCAGGGATTTTTTAGTGTTGTCATCATATAGTGGGCACTTCCACTATCCGTAATTCTTCTGCTTCCTCTCCATAACTGGCCTGAGCCAAGAGCTTGCCTGATGGCCCGACGGCAATAGAGGAACCGATGCATTTCCAACCATCCCATTCGCCTCCTTCAATCCAGCCAACATTACTAACTCCAATGACAGTCATGTCATACTTTCTGGCTAGTTTGCTGTAGGGTTCAATCCATTCTTCTCCATAAGGCTCGCGTTCATTATCATGATCAGGTTTTACCGCCCAAGCGGATGGTGATAATAAAATCCGACTTCCCATGAGTCCTAAAGCGTTTCCTATCGGATCGCCTTCTGCGCGCAAGTCTGCGCAAATCGCTAAGCCGATGTGGCCGAACTCTGTTTCCACACTATTTATCTTATTCCCTTTTGAATACAGGTTTAAGGCAAAGTCCAGTTCATTTATTTTACGGTGGGTGAGAATGATTTCTCCTTGGTTAGAGATGATTACCGCTGCGTTATACACCTCATCTCCTTCTCGTTCCGTTAGTCCAGCGGCAACATAGATACCCGCCTGATTAGCCGCTTCGCATAAGGTATAGCTCGCTTTCCCAGGAATGGGTTCAGCCTTGTCTCTTGCTCCAGGGTGCGTCCAGCCTAAATCTAGACTTTCTGGAAGTACAATGATGTCTGCTCCCTTTTGAGCTGCTTGGTGAATCATGTCTACGGCTCGATTTAAGTTTGTCTCCATCTTCCCAGCTTCCACAAGCATTTGACCCATTGCTATTTTGACCATGTGTACCCTCTCCTTCGTCTCCCTATGAATCGTTCCATTCTTATATTGATTATCCTTACAAGTAGTATACTTTAAAGCATAACTTATTTGTATTCCACTTTTTTCTATTTTGTCTCTCTACTCTACATAAATGAAAAATAAAAAATAAGCAGATTAATAAGAACAGAACACCCTTTAAAGGTAGGGTTTCTCCTTAAAGGGTGTCCTTAGTTTTATTTACTTTCTTCTTTTTCTAATCCATTTCAATCCTCCACCACTAGCCAATCCTATTGCTCCAAGCGCACCGATTGTCCATGTCGAGGTAGCTGTTTTAGGGAGAGCTTCCCCTGATTCGTCTGGATCATTTTTATCTTCTGTTACACCCGTTACATCTTCATCTTTAGTTTCTTCACGTGCATCTCCATCTGAATCTCCTTCTGGATTTTCTAACACAGATTCATCAGTTTCAGCCCCATCTGTTTCATCTTCAACAGGCGGTTCTTCTTCGTCTGGATCCTCAGTGTCTTCTTCAACAGGTTCTTCTGGATCAGCTGGTTCTTCACTTATTGGCTCTTCGTCTTCTATTCGCTCAACTTCTACTAAAATGATGTTATCCACCATCATATTATAAATGATTTGAATCTCTTCGTCGTCCGGATTTCGACCAAAGCCAAATAACAATTGACTTTCGCTGTCTTCTGTTAACTCGAAGATTGTTTCAAATGTATTCATATCTTCGTTTATAGAAAACTCAGCTAGTCCTATTCCTGTGTTCGTCAATTCGACATAAATGTCTCTAGGAATCTCGGATGCCATGTCAAACGATAGAAGATAAAAGCCACTTGGTAGGGTGACCTCCTGGAAAAGTTGGATATGCCACCATTCCCATCCCATTTGTTCTACAGTGACATTTAGTACGTCATCCAGCACATTAAAAGAGGCTAAACCTGCCCACTCTTCATATAGCCCTTGATTATGGATAGACCACACAGCTTGTTCATCTTCGGGCCCAAACGTCGTTGTTTGTTCAAATGTGCCATCTTGAATGAGGTTGTCTCCTATGACTCTCCAGTCGTCCCGATTAAAAGGGTCTTCTGCCTCTGTCGGTTCTTCTGGGTTCGGGTCAGGTACTGGATCTGGAGTAGGTACAGGAGCTTCTTCCAGACCTTGATCTTCATAAACTCTGACGTAATCGACTTCCACTTGGCTTGGCAAAGGAGTAGATTCATCCGGCTCCAACCCATACCATCCCCCAACAGCCAGGTTCAGTATCAGATAAAATTCTTGATCAAATGGTGCCGGGTACTCTCCATTATCCGAATGCCATTCACTTGTCCGGTAATATAAATCATCATTGACATACCATCTGATTTCGCCCGGTTCCCATTCGATACTATACAGATTAAAATCTGTGATATCTCTTCCTTCAGGGAATCGGTATTCTCCAGCTGAGTGAGTGTTACCTGGCCATTCTCCACCATAATGAATCGCTGCTCCTACCGTATCAGGGTGATCACCTCTATTTTCCATGATATCTATTTCACCTGAGGCAGCCCATCCACCGTAAACATCGTCTTGAGGCATCATCCAAAAGGCTGGCCAGAATCCTTGTCCTTCAGGCAATTTCATACTGGCTTCAAAACGCCCATACCGTTGACTGAAGCGCCCATCCGTCAGAATTTTACCTGAAGTGTAATCATAGGTACCGTGTTCATCTGACACCGTTTCTTCTCTGGCTTCAATAATGAGCCGACCGTCTTCTACTCGCACATTGTCTTCTTGGTAATATTGCGATTCCTCATTTCCCCAGCCTGCGACCCATTCGTCTCCGCTTGGCATGTAGTTACCGATATCGTAACGCCATTTAGATAAGTCCAGGGAGTCTCCGTCAAATTCATCTTCCCAGACGAGAGACCAGTCTCTTTCCCGTTCCTCTCCTTCAGCTATCTCACTCACCGCTCTCAAAGAGACATTGTCTATTGATATAGTATGCGCCTCGTTTTGCGTTTCATTCTCGCCTAGAATGACATAACCAAAAAGAAACTTCAAATCAATGGTGTTCGACTGCAAACTATAGTCAAAGACATGAGTAAAGGTTGTCATCTCTTCTTCCAGTTCAAAAGGCACATTATTCACACCCGACAGTCCGGTGAACTCCACTTCAATCGGTCGTGGCTGAGTAGACGAGGCATCGAAGGACAATTCATACGTATACCCACTGTCTACCCTTACGCCTTCTTGAAACAGTTGAGTTGACCAGCTGATGGGAATTCCCCAATCTTCATGGAGACCCGCAATGCTTTGGATATGTACATTGGCTACACCATCCGCATCCACTGTAAACTCTGAGGCTCCTCCTTCTCCATCCCACGTGCTCCAGTTAGTCGTTCCGTCTGAAAAATCACCGTTGCTTAGTCTGTTTTCTTCCATACCCACTTCTTGAGCCATAACGGGTGGAATTGACAGTTGTTGTAATCCAAGGGGTGTGAGCAGCAAAGCACTGCTCACGATGGTCATTAGCTTTTTATTTTTCATGGACACCCTCCAAATCGGTTAAGTCTTTCTTCTAAGATTCCCACGACTGTATATCGATTTAAGCCAACACAACCTTGATTTCTTTCACTTCTTTATCTCTAATTGCTAAAGCAGCCTCTCCTTTCACCTGATGGTGGTCAAAGTATTCGGTTCTCCCATCTGCATATATGAGTTCATAAGAAACTGGCGCAACAGCTTCTTCACCGAATGTCGGTGCATCAGTTTTATTGATATAAGTGACTGAGATATCTCCAAATAGCGTGAAGGAGACTCTATGATTTTCAAAGAAGTATGACGGCAGAACAGGTTTTAGTTCAAAGCTTAAGGCTCCTTCTTCCACCGTAAATGGTTTGGATCCGATAAACATGTCCACCCACATATTGAGAAATTCAACGGTTGAGCCGCTGAGTCGTGCCACAAAGCCTTTTCCATGAATGGATTCATCCGGATTGGCACTGCTCGCTATAAAGGACGAATTTTCCAGCACACTGCGCCCATAGACCTCAGGGTCCGTAAAGGCCACCAGTCCTGTCTGGATGTCTTCAAAGAACTCGTCGTATAAGCCTGTTTTGAGTAAGGCCAACAAGTACTTGTACGCCATGTGGAGGAAGACCGATTCATTTTCCAGCCAGCCGGGAGTGAAGAATTTAGCTCGTCCCAGTTCGATGGGTTCTTTTTCGATGGATTCACTTGTTTTATACATTCCTAGTTTTTGATCGTATAAATCAGAGGCTTTCACTTTATGATATACCTCTTTGACCGTTTCTTTATCTGTTGTCGTTTTTAACTGTTTGACGATACCTTCTAAAAACGGTGTGACAGGGTGGGGAATCATTTCCGTGATGGCATCTCCCTCTGCTTTTGCTTCAAAGTAAATATAAGTAGGTACTAGCTCTTTGTCTAACGTTTCGACATTTTGAATGGCTAAGTCAACGACAGTATCCATCATTTGAAGCAAGGCATCCACGTTCGTTAATGTGTCCACTGTTTCGATTGCTTTTACTTTAATGGATTTGCGGTAGGACTCTCTGATTTCCGTAAGGGTCTGCCACTCTGTCATTCCTAAGGAATCAACTGATTCCATTTTTTCTAATAGTGACTCTAGGAAGCGAACACTTTCGCTTGGCAATTCGACTTTTTTATCAGAAGAGACAGACAAGAGTAAGGTAATCAATCGTCTTAACTCATATAGTTCAGACGTTCCCGCTCCAAACATGCCCGGTAAACCATTCATCGCATCGTTCCAACCGGGTCTGCCAGCTTCCATTTCAATACCTAGGCCGTAAGGCGCTAAGGTCGATACTTTATTTCCAGCAAGTAGAAGCAGTTTGCTGAACAGGTTGGTCTGGTAAGGTAGACCCTTATGGGTAAGCCATAAGTCCTTTCCTGAAGCTTGGCGCAGCTGCTTTTCTTCATCCACTTCTATGGCATTATATTGTCTCACCTTATCTCCAGAAATGGAGACTTTGTCTTTCAGTGGTTTGACCGTCGCAGGACTGTCAAAGAAACGGTAGTCTTTTTTTGTAAACAATTGGTCTTCTTTGTCCGGATACATGGCCAGGTAGCTGTCAATTAAATCCAAGTTGTAAGTCCAGTGATCGCTCCAGTAGCCTTCACCAAACTCGGCTTGCAATGATTCATCACTCGCACTTAACACATTCGTTAAAAAAGCTTCAAAAGGTACCGATAAAGAGTAATCGTTCTCCTCAATGAATCGTTTCAGGCTTCCTGGTGTAAAACCGTCAGTCAAATGAGTCAGCAGAACTTGACTGTCTTCTTCGGTTAAGCCATATGGAGACAGGTCTAGTTCTTTGTCTCTTAACTGGTAAGTCACCGTTTTGATTGATAAAGGATTGTACCCGTCTAGTTGGATTAAACTCATAAACTGCTTGATCGCTCGGTCTTCTACTTTCGGCTCGACGAAGATATCCAGTCGTCTATTCTGATTCATATCTCTATAGTTCCCGTTCCCTTGCGAGTAATACTCCGGTGAAATGGAAAAGAAATTGTAATCTCTTTCCAAGTCTCCATGCTTTCGGGAGTATAAGTAAAAGACTTGGGACGCTTCTTCGTTTTCAAACAAGACAGGGAAGCCTCCGCGCAAGCCATTGTCCAAGTAATTCTGCTTGACGTATGCGTCAAACAACGGGTTAGCCGTTTTCGTTTCGACTCGCTTGGTAAAAGCTTGAGCCAAAGTTTTAGCGGATGCTTTGTAGGCTTTAAGGTTTTCACTCGTCAGGCGGCTGTCAATAAAGGCTTTAGCGCCTTCTCTTTTAGATACTTGTCCGAATAAAGAGGTCAGGGTTACCGATTCTTTGCCTTTCATTTCAACTGAAAATGGTGTAAAGGCACAAGATACTTTATTCGTCCCCACTTGTTTAAGGGGTCCTTCTTCTTTTTTTCCAAAGAATGCTTTGGCTTCAGATAAAGATAGGTCGTTACCAAAAACATAATCGCGATCGAAGAGAGGCGAGATGATTGTCTCTTCCTCTCCTTTTTGTAATAAACTAACGTAAAAGTTGCCTTCGTCCGACTGATCCACTTTCGCATCGTCTGCGGTACTGCCTCGCATGAAGTAATAGGCAAAGGTGTCTTCGATGACTTCCGCATCAAACCAGCTTTTCATTGTATTGGATATCGCTTTATATCCTGCGTCTCCTACGTGTGCTGGAAAGAGGCTCGCTAAGCCGTCCAGTGCATCGATTGTGATAGTGTCTTCTCGGTTATTAGTCAAGGTCACTTCTCTAATGAGCCCGGGAATCGGTTCGTGAGGCAGAGAATAGTACAAGACATCAATGGTTAAACCAAGGGCTTCATTGACATGCTGAAGTTCCAATGTGTTATCGGCAATGCCCATGGCGTCCGTTATCTCTTCTGCTTGGTCTTTAAAAGGTTCGTAGGCAAAGGCTTTTTCACCTCGTTTTCCTTTGATAAAGGTTCTGAACCCTTGGGTCGGTGTCAGCTGATAAGCCTTATGCGCCGGTAAAAATTCCAGCATGGCATTATCTTTATTCTCGACTCCAAAACTGGCCAGGGCCTGGCCGCGGTTCACGTAAAAGGCCCATAAAGGAATACCATCCGTTCCGCTGATTGCGGGTAAGAAACTCGCAAAGGGGCTGGCTTCCTGGTAATAGGTTATTTGAAACTGTCCGTCTTCTCGTAAGTTATACACATCATTCAACCTCTCTATTCCTATCGTCTGGCTTGATTATAGTCGTGATACTATGCTTAGGCAGAGATACTTTTCTCACGACTGAGTCTATCTCTAACACAGACGCTTCATCTGAATCCCCTTCGTTAAGAAGCACGAGGGCAATGGACTGATCTGGATTTTTAAAGGCGACTCCAGTAAGAGACGAATCCCCTAGATTCAAATCCAATCGCTTCGCTCCTGGTTTAATATATCGGCTGAAATGTCCGATATAATAATAGGAGCTGTTATAGTGAGTCGTGTGTGACTGAGTATCCGCAATCACAGGAGCATCACAGAAATTGCCGACATGATTAGGCCCGCCTGTTTCATCCAGAACAATATTCCAGTCAATGAAGGCTTCCAGCCAGTTGTTCATATCTCCCATGATGTTGCGTGCATAGCGTTCGCCTGTGTGCCAGGCTCCGAGTGCCACGCCTCCTTCAATACAGCCTTCTGTAAAAATCAGATGCTTGTCCGGGTATTTATCATGAACCTTCGTTAACTCTTCAAACTGTTCAGACATGTACCAATGGTTCGCTACTCCCCAGACGGCTTCATTGGCTGCCGGGTCTTTGAGTACCCCGTCAGCCCGTTCAAATAACAGATCTCTGTTGTGATCCCAAATAACGATATGGGTATCTAAACCCGCATCTTTTAGAGCCCGACTGAGGACTTTCACCATTTCCGTTTCTTCTTCAATGGAGTAGAGACAGGAGTCCCATACTTGAACAGCCTGCGGCTCATTTTGAATGGTGACCGCTTCAATACGGACCCCTTTTTCTTTCATTTCTAGGAGGTATCTCACGACGTAGCGTGCCCATGTCGTGTAATACTCCTTCTTCAACCGTCCGCCGTGATTCCGGTCGTTGTTTGTCTTCATCCAAGCTGGCGGACTCCAAGGTGAAGAGACAAAGGTGAGCGGTTGTCCGGCAATGCTTTCAGCTTGTCTAACGACAGGTAAAACGTACTGTTCTTCGTGTTCTATTGAAAAACTCTTTAACTCGTCATCTTCTTCATCGACATAATCATAATGACCTAATGAGAAATCACTGCTTCCAATATGCATGCGTCCCAATGAATAGCCCAGTCCCTTTTTAGGATCGTAATAAGCTTTTAAAATAGCTTCTTTTTCTTCTTCTGGCAGACGTTTCAACGTGTAGCCCACTGCTTCAGTTATAGCCCCTCCAAAACCTAACCAGGTTTGATAAGTTTTTTCAGGGTTCAGTCGAATCGTAGCTGTTTGATTTGTTTCCTCTGCTTGGATGTCTTTCCAAAAACTTTGTGTTTCCTTTGCGGATTGAATCACTGTCCATGTCATGTAAACGGTCCTCTTTCTCATCTTTTTGGCTTTTTTTTACATAGAAAAGTACTAAACTCTATAGAACAATAGAATATAGTACTTTTATGTGTTTATTCTTTAACGGCTCCCGCAGTAATACTGTTGATAATGTATTTAGACAGGAACAAGAAAGCAATCATAATAGGAACGACCGAAATCGCAATACCTAAATAAATGGCTCCCATGTTACTGGCGACAGGTGATCCTTGTAACTGTCTAATCATAATCGGTATGGTATAGAGTCGTGGTGAACGAATAATAACTAATGGAAGCAAGAAGTTATTCCATGACCCGATAAAGGTAAAGATACCCATTGTAGCAATAGCTGGTGACAAAATCGGAAGTACTAAACGGTGGAACATGTAAAAGTCTCCGGCTCCATCGATTCTTCCAGACTCTAAAATAGACATCGGCATCGTTGTAATTAAAAACTGTCTAAAGAAAAAGACGGTAAATGGTGCGGCAATGGACGGAATAATCAACGGCCAGTAAGTGTCTAGCATACCTAAGGCACTGGCTAAGTCATATAAGCCGATTAAGCCTAATTGACCCGGTACCATCATCATGATGATAAAGGTCACGAAAATGACATTCTTCCATTTAAAATCAAAGACAACGAGGGCATAAGCCGTCAGAGCTGAAAAGTAGGAATTCAGTACGGTGACCGCTGCCGCAATGACGAAACTATTCCAGAACCCAATCCAAATACTGATGTAACTGTTGAGTGTCTCATAGTTATCCAGTAAGGCATTACTTGGAATAAGAGTGAACCCTCTGAGTATTTCAGAGTTCGAACGGGTCGCATTGATCATCATCATGTAAAAAGGAATAAAGCAGACGATGACGAGTAGAATTAAAAAGAAATAGATGATGCCTCTAATCACAGACATTTTTGTCAATTTCTTGCTTTTCTTTTCTACCCTCGGTTGAGTGGTCTGTTTTTGTTCAATTGTTTTTGAGGTATTCATTTCTTTTTCCCTCCTTTTTTAACAACGACTTCTCTGCGGTACATGGTTCTGAAAGTAATCACTGAGAAGAGGACGGTAATAAAGAATAGACCGTAAGCAATCGTAGCGGCGTAGCCAAAGTTATTGTAGCTGAAGCCGTGATTGTATAAGTAAAGAACCATTGTGTTCAAGGCTCCTCTTGGCGCCCCTCTTCCGTCTGTTAACAGCATCGGCAAGTCAAAGATTTGAAGCCCACCGATAATCGATGTAATCAGAACATAGAGTAAAATAGGTTTCAACTGTGGCAAGGTAATTTTCGTAAAGGTATCCCACCAGTTGGCTCCATCCATCACCGCTGCTTCATAGTAATCTTTTGATATACCAGAAATACCGGCCATCAGAATAATAAAGGTGTTCCCAAACCACATCCATGCCCCGATGAGAGCTACCCAGGCTTGGGAATAGGTTGGGCTATTTAACCAGTTAATGGGCTGATCAATAATCCCTAAACTTAACAGCATCTGGTTTAGCGCTCCGTAGTTCCAGTCCAGTAGTAAGCTGAATAGTAAGGCAACGGATGCGACCGTTATAATATTAGGTAAAAAGTACAAGGCTCGGAAAGCTTTGACCCCTTTTAACTTCAAGGTGATATCAGAAAAGAGCAAAGCAAGAAGTAACGCAATAACTATTTGAACCGCAAAGTTTAAGCCCCAGATACGTAGGGTGTTAAAGAAAGCTTGAAAGAAGTAACTGTCTGTTATTAGCCTTCTGTAATTGTCTAAACCGATAAAGTCTGCATTTTCAATACCGCCCATCCCCGAATAGTTAGTCAGGGAGTAGTAAAAGGTGAGTAAGATAGGGTAAATATTAAATGTTAGAAATACGATGACAAAAGGGGCGATAAAGAGATACGCTTTCTTTTGGCTTTTCATCATAATGAATTGTCCTTTCTCCTTACTTATAAAAAAGGGATGCCTGAGTCAGCATCCCTTATCTCTTTTGATTAATCAGGGATATTAATATGCTGGTACGCATTTTGAACTTCATTGTAGAACTCTTGTAAGGCTTCTTCTTTTCCAAGTTCGCCTTCAACATAAGCTCCAACCGCTGTTCCAAACATATCGTTCAACTGCTGGTCATAGCGTGTCACGTGGCTCGGATCAATCTGTTCGGCTCTTTCAAGGAAGAAGTCATAGTGGTTTTGTCCGCCTAGGAATTCATCCGAATAATCCGCTGCCACATTTTCCATAACCGGCTGGTAACTTAGAACGTCTCCTGTTTCCATGACCCATTCAGTTAGGAATTCTTCATCGTTAACAAGCATTTGAATAAATTCGAAAGCCAGTTCTTTGTTTTCTGATCCTTCATAAATTCCAATCCATGTTCCGCCTTCGAAGTAAGGAGTCGGTCCATTGGTTACGGCCCAGTCGCCGGCTGTTTCTGTGGCTTCTTCTTTCAATACAGAGTGTAAGCCCCATGTTGGAAGAGAAACACCAAAGACTTCTGTTGTCCCGTCTGATTCATCCGCATCTTCTAATTCATCCCATCCGACGTTGTAAGCAATCGGTTCGTTAAAGGAAGCGAACCAGGCTGGTGACCAGGCAGGAGCTAAAGCGGTATACTGGTTATCTCTTAACTCTTTAGCGTAATCAAAGTAAGACAAGCGTTCTTCTGTCATGACTAGGTTGTCATTTTCATCTACCCAAGGCTGAGGGTTGTTGCCCATGGTATATGGTGAAACAGATCCTTCATCCGGGAACAATCTGTATCCAGCTTGTTTCAGTTGTTCACCGGCATCCATTAACCCATCCATGGTAGAGAACATCTCCCCAATTTCGTCCGGATCATCTGTCCCGAAGACTTCATTCGCAATACTTCTGCGGTAATAAATCCCTCCTGGTGTCGTTTGCCATGACACAGCCTTCATGTCGCCTGCTTCGTTACGTCCTAATTCCCATACGTATTCTAGATAATCATCTGACCAGTCTTCTACATTTAACGGATCTTCTGATAAACTTGTCCAGTAATCTTGTTCAATCCAATCCAGTAAGTAAACCACTTCAGCTGTGAAAATATCAGGTGCCCCGCTGCCTGACTCAAGAGCCGGACGTAAGGTGTCGACATAGTTTTCTGTCGGAATAATTTGAAGCTGAACATTCACATCATGTCTTTCATTAAAGACTTCAATCGGGTACTCTAACTCATCTGTAAAGGAGTTAATGACTAAATCCGGTTCATCTTCTCCACAAGCGGCCAATAAGGATACTCCTGCTAACAATGCTGCAAATTTGACATAGTTTTTCATTGGTTTTCCTCCCGTTTTGTATGTTAAGCGCTTAACTTCTCTTTAAAGCTAAATATAAGCTTGAGTCTTAAGCACATCTGACGAATGTTTCGTTTGTTAACGATTACAATTGTCTTTTTTAGTTATTCCTCCTCTGTTAGTGTGTCTTTTTAAATGAATTAACACCTTAAGCGCTTAAGTTCTCGCTATAATAAGTGTCTACTTCAAGGAGTAGACAGATTCTCTTTTAACTAATGACACCGGTATGACTTTGCGATCCACAGCTGTCGTTTTGTCTTTGTTGTTTATTTTATCCAGCAACAATATGGCTGACTGTTGTCCGATTAATTCTTTATCCTGCTTAATCGTTGTCAATGGGGGATCCACATGCTGAGCCAGTTTGACATCATCAAAGCCGATAAATGAAATATCTTCAGGTACACGAAGGCCCCATTCTTTGGTCACTTTCATCGCCGCAATCGCCATTTCATCTCCGGCTACATATACGGCCGTTGGTCTTTCTTTTAAGGACAGTAAGCGAATCATCGCTTCTCGTCCGCCTGCATATCCGTAAAACCCTCCGTTAACGATGTAGTTCTCTTGAATAGGCAGGTCATGTAACTCCATGGCTTCTTTAAAGCCGTTTAGTCTTTCTCGTCCTGCAAAGTTTTCAGGATCTCCCATAATATGCGCAATTTTTGTATGACCATTTTCCACAAAGTGCTTAACAGCCAATAAACTGCCGGCTTTATTGTCACTATGCACCGACCCTGGTTTGTTCGTCGGACGGTCAATATAGACAGTTGGAATCGGTTGGCTGACTCCAGAGAGTTCGTCTTCCCCAAATGCCTGGATAACGATGATGCCATCGACTCCTCTGTGCAGTAAATGTTTATACGTTTCCTGCTGGAGTCCCATGTGTCTGGAGACAAAGAGCAAATCGTATCCATATAATTCCGCATGTCTTTTGAAGGCTTCTATGACTTCACTGAAAAACGGATGCGCAATACCGATGCCTAAGGTTTCTCCGAAAACAACCCCTATCATCCAAGATTTGTTGGTAGCTAAGGTTCGGGCAGATGAATTGGGCGTATACCCTAATTCTTTAACTGACGCCAAAATCTTTTTCTTCGCTTTTTCACTCACTCCTTTATTATTCAACGCTTTAGATACTGTCGCAATTGAATAACCTGAATGTTTTGCAATATCATAAATCGTCACCATCATCTTCTTCTCCAATCGAAAGCGCTTTACATCCTTAATATACTGCTTCCCCTTCTTTCTGTCAATAGGCTTTTTCATTAAATTGATTTCTTTTTATTTTTCATGCGTCTAAATGCTTTCGTCATTATCCACTGTGATAAAAAAGCAAATAAGGATATCGAATAGAAAGGAAAGAGCGCCGGGATATAGCTTAAAAGCAGCCACTGTATCAGAAAGGCATGCAAGATAACCACTACAGTAATAGGTGAGATCAACGTAACCCAGAAGCC
Organism: Alkalibacterium iburiense; assembly: GCF_039521845.1. Taxonomy (NCBI): domain Bacteria; kingdom Bacillati; phylum Bacillota; class Bacilli; order Lactobacillales; family Carnobacteriaceae; genus Alkalibacterium; species Alkalibacterium iburiense. The sequence goes on along the minus strand of NZ_BAAACW010000054.1, from coordinate 4,466 downwards.
TTTTTTAATTGCTGGGACTAAGTCTTCTTTGAATTCTAAGCGTATGCCTATAGTAAAAGTCGATACAATCACTGTCAGCCCGCTGACAACTATGAGTGCTGGAATCACACCCATTTGAATGAGTTCGGAAACTGGGAGAGCTCGGACGACCATCATGTCTACATATAAAAATAACGCCACGCCGAGAGTTAACCAGCTGAACGGTCTTCCAAAAGTTTTATGTTCGTCTACTTCTCTTTTAAAGTTTTGATATATATAAGCCAAATCGCCCTGTCTTAATTTTTTTCGAATGAGTCCGAAAAGGGCTAGTGTTGCTGGGCCGATACCAAACACAATGAATCCTTTCAGGGTAAAAAAGAACCATAATAGGTTTAAATAAGCTAAAATCATCAGCCATTCAAAAAACGCCATGATGACATTAGTACTACTCGTTTGTTCTTCCTGCATTCTTCATCCTCCTAGTTAATTATATGAGTATCATACTTTAATCTACCTTTTATTTCCATGACAAATTTCATCTTCAAAATTGTTGAATATGGAAAACATCCTTCAAAGTTAGTGTCATTCTTTAAAGGAGGTCTTATAAGTTTGGGTCTTTCTCTCTTACTACATACATCTTTTCACCTCATTGATTATACTTACAAGTATAATACTTTAGAGTATAATCTTCTTCCGGATAATAAAAAGAGTCGATATCAAAAACACCCCTTTATAGGCAAAGATACCTTTAAAGGGGCGCAAAAAGTATAAAATTCTGAGTAAATGAATGATTTTAAATAATAGCTATAACATGTATATTCTTTCAATACTGCGCTGACTATAAAGTCAGACCATTTTTATTCCTCAAACCGTTTTGCTATTTTAGTTTTATTGATTAACTTGATAAATTTACTGTTCTCGTTTTTGGGTACAATGTCTCCGCTTCTCATCTGCATAAAAGTTGCATTAATGGTCCCGCCGGCTAGAATGGCTAAGCACATCTTCTGAAGCAGGGCCAGCATAATCATAAAGCTCCCAGTCATAGTGAAAAAGGTGGAGTCGTCTGGCAGTTGACTTAAGTAGAGTCGGTATCCGAACACGCCTATGAGTAAGGCGGTCGTTGAAAACAGAGCTCCTGGTATGACCTGTTTAAATTGTTGCACGACATTAGGTACGTAATAATACATCAGGCAAAAACTGATAAAGACAAGCGGGACAAACACAGCCCATCTCCCCAGTGAACTGGCCGTAAAAGTACGGATGAAAAAGATGATGAAACCGATCCATGCCGCAACGACAAAGGTTTGGAGAAAAGCTAAAAACCTCAGGGTCACCACATTTTTCCGGTTCCCTACGCCGTATGCTTTATTTAAGCCCATAAGAATCGCTGCCATTATCCAGCTCACAGTCCAGACAGTCGACACCGCCGCAATAATGAAAATCCCCACATGGGAACTCTCAAACACCTGTAGCATATCTTCCACAATAATTTCTGACAAAGGTCCGGGCACAATCCGGTAAATAAACCAGGCAATCGGCTGAAGGGTTCCACCGAAGGCTCGGATGCCGTTAATGATTCCCACCAGCAGAGGAAACGTCGTCAGCAACACGTAATAGGTCACAAAAGTGGAATGCTGCCAGATTTCCCCTTCTCGAATACGCATGGAAATTTCTTTTATCCAGTCTTTTTTAGGAACGTTCTTTTTAATATTTTTATAGCTGAGCATCATAGCCACAGCCTCACTTTCTCTTATCTTTCCGTCTCTCTTCCTCGATTAGCTTACCAAATTCACGAAGGGATTTCCACACGACCCGGAAAAGTTCTTATTTTTTCACAAATTCATCTCTTTTGATAAACTAGTCTCAATAGGAGGTCTGAGAAATGAGTCGTTTATTATTTGTTAACTTACCCTTTGCCGGACATGTGAACCCCACTCCCGGACTCGTCCGCCAGTTAACTGAAGCCGGGCACCAGGTGACTTATGTCATCGCGAAAGAATTTCATGAAGCATTAGAGCAGTCGGGAGCCGAGTTGGTCCCTTACGATAACTATGACAGCGAGTGGTCGGAACCCAGACGGTATCTGGCTTCTTTTGAACGCGCCTACGAAACAGCAAAACGGGTGGGAGAGGAAAACGACTTCGACTGTCTGATTTATGAAGGCTTTTTCCTATTTGCGAATAAACTGGCCGATGAACTGGAATTGCCACGGGTGCGGTTATTCTCCACTTTTGCTTTTAACCAAGATGTTCTGGACCGCATACTTGAGACCGGAGGCGCTCATCTGTCAGTTTTTGAACACGCTAATCCGATTGTGAAGCTGATGACGGGTTATTACGGAAAAATAAAAGGCATGATGGAGACGGATGATTTTATTGACGAGTTATCCGATCCCGTGTCAGATTTGACGATTACCTATACATCAAGGGAGTTTCAGTACCTGTCGGATCAGTTTGACGACGAACGGTTTAAGTTTGTCGGTCCGCCGATTGATGAAGACGAGATAGAAGAAGCGGACTTTGACTGGGACTCTCTAACTGGGCCAATTATTTATGTCGCTATGGGGACGATGGTGGAGCGCTTTTCCAAGCCTTTATATGAGGCATGTCTTGAGGCATTTAAAGAGTTAGACGCCACCGTCATTGTGTCCGCTGGTGAACTGGCCGATTCTTTAGATGATGTGCCTGACAATGTGTCGGTGCATTCACGGGTCGCCCAGATTGATGTGCTCAAGCATGCGGATTTATTTATCACCCACGGGGGAATGAATTCTGTCAACGAAGCCATTTATGCCGGTGTGCCTATGCTGGTGAATCCCTTGGTGAATGATCAGATGGTTGTGGCGGAACAAATACTCAGCTTAGGGATTGGAAAAGAGATTGATTTGAAGAAAGCATCTTCAGAAGAGATTCGCTCCACTGCCTTAGACGTTTTGGAATCCACAGACATCTCCAGTCGGATGCACAAAGCCAGTCAGACGATGCGCTCTTTAGGAGGTAATAAAAAAGCGGCAGAGTTGATTACCACTTACCTAAAAAAGCAAGCAGATGCCTTATAGGTGTCTGCTTGCTTTAATTAAGAAGGCATCCATTCGCTGCCTCATTAAGTCTGGGGTTAGTTCAGTGAGTCCATAATACGTCCAACCTTCATAAACAGCTGGCGGGTCTTCATCAAAGACATTACTCAGAGCCAACAAATCCCAGTAAGTATCGTACATTTTCACATCAGACTGCTTGATATAAGCCTCTAAAAAGCCATCGGCTGCTTCCTGACCAGTCATCATCGCTAAGTTCCACCGGCAATGGGCAATGTCAAACTCCCGTGGCCCAATACAGGCATTGGGCCAGTCGACGATGGCTGACAAGTCTCCGTTTGTCCACAACACATTAGTCGGATGAAAATCCCGGTGGATAAAGGTCGGTTCATAATTTGGAGGAGTGTGTTCTTTTAAGTAAGCAAATAAATCCTGCCACTTCTCGGGGTAGGCTGACCACTTGGCTTCCGGTTTCACTGTGTCCGTATTGTAGGAAAAGAAGCGGTGGGTGATTGGAGGATCTTTTAGAGAGTGAACCGCTATAAGCACTTGAGCCAGCTTTTCTAGGTTCAGGTTCTTCAGCTCTACCTTGCCTTCCACTTTGGACATGAGCACCGACGGACGGCCTGCTTCTCTTCCCGTCGCATCCACTGCTAAATACTTTGGAGTAGGTATTTCAATCATTTCAGCGGCCTTTAAATTTTCCGCTTCCCGGGCGACGACGGTCGGGTCCTCTTGTAGCCACTCCTGATTGGTATACTCCCTTAAAACCACTTCACGGGTATCTGTTTCAAGAATGTGCATCAAAGACGAGGTGCCTCCCTTTAATGGAGAGGCTCTTTTTATGGGTTCGTTTAGTCTCGTCTCCGTCCACTTCATCGTTTTCTTCGTTAGTTCGTCCATCCGACTCCCCCTGTTCGTCCCCTCTAAGTAAAAGAAGCACGGGGGGTCTCCCGTACTTCTCGGTTCGTGCATTTATTTTCTAAAGGCTTTGTGCAGGAACAAGATGCCTGCAAGCAAGCTGATGATTCCTGCGATACTTAAAAATTCCTGTTGAGTGGGCATGCGGTAGTCTACGCTAAAGTCTACAACGTGTTCGCCTTTTTCGTAATGAAAATGTTTGGTCGCCATGGTGTCCACCTCCCTATTACAGAACTATCAAGCGTGAAAGCCCACGGTTTTAATCGTGGGATGAGAGCGTACATTGAGATAAGTGCCTGCTTGGTTTGTCTTCTTTTTATTTTAAAATTAAGTATACATTTCTCTAGCCTTTCCGTTGACGGAGTGATATAATAAAATTAAATAAAAGAACATACGTTCGTTTGCAGGAGAGAGGTGAAGCGAGTGAAAAAAGAACAGACCGATACCTGTGTTAAAGTGCTCAAAGTGAAATTAAAGCCGACTAAAGAACAAGCAGCTGAATTGACCCGGCTATCCAAAGAGTATATTTATC
>NZ_BAAACW010000053.1:0-15579 GCF_039521845.1 Alkalibacterium iburiense | reverse complement strand
ATTTACCAGATAATCACTGATTATTTATTTTACCCATTTATAGCCCTTAAAAAGGGTTTCTTTTTCAGCACCCTCGAGTTTTCGACTAAGTCTTTTTCCATTTCCTGGATATCTTCCATATGCTTCTCTGTCCATTTTTTCATCTCTTTATTAGTCATTTGATTATTATCGTCTGCTGCTTCCAGCAGGGTCTGCCATAGTTCTTCTTCAAATAAGGAGTGATTGAATGTATTGTCCTGTTTTTTAGAAAATTCATTGGGTAAAAAAGTTAAGGTGGTGTTTTTCTTTTTCTTATTTTTATGATCGGTCGTTTCAATAATCAAGCAGTTGTTTTTGGACCATTTTAGTAAATAAGCAAAAAAGTAATGTTCAAAGTTACCCACTTGAAGCTGATTTAAGAAGAAGGCGATATCACTGGTTTTTCCTTCTTTATAAGGGATAGCTGTGAATAGCATATCTTTATTTTGCTTCCGTAAGCCGTAGCCTGATGGTATTTTGTTCTGGTCTTTTTTCTTGGATTCTATTGATATAAATAGAGCTGAAACACCGAATCCGGCAGTCACAACTGAAGCGATAATAGGAATCAAGATTCGATCTACATCTTCACTTGAACCTCCTCGGCTGGCCTCCCCTTCTGCCATTTCCACTTGTTCTTCCATCGTCATATCACTATAGTATGAAAGCATGAAAGGATCTTGTGGGAACTGAACCAGTATAGATATTGGACGGCCCTCTTCAACAGAAGCTTCTGTATAAGTGACGACTCTGCCACCTTGTAATTCTATTTGACCGTCATATCCAAAGCCCCAGATACGGGTATTGTCATGGTTAAATGTAAAGGGACCCGTTATCTCAATAGTCATGTTTTCTGGCAATATATCTCCAAAGGAATTGAAGTCCCAGTAAAGAGCTTGTCCGTCTTCCATCTGTCTGACTAAGTTCGTTAATGTATAAGAGACTGTGTAGTGGTTCTCTCCGTATTCTCCTATTCCCCATATAAGTTCAATTCCGTCTGATGTCTCACTCGTCCCGTATGTACCTGTTTTTTCTTCTCTAGACCTATCTGAGTCCCACTCTTCAACTTCTGTCATTCTTTCAACGCTGAAATCAATGACTTCCACTCCCTCTTCATCAGGAATTAGAATATAGAGCTCGGTTCCTTCCTGCATGTTCATCTGTCTGTTTTCTGTAATCACAGCTGTCCCATTTTCTTTTAGTTCCACCTGGACATCCAGATGAGAAAGTGTGTTGTCATCGGCTAGGACTTTCAATGGAAAAAACAAGACGAGTAAAAGCCCCAGGACCACACCTATTAGCCACCTTTTTTTCATACCCTTTCCTCCTTTTTTCTCTTACCTGTATTATATAAAAAAAGAGAGAGAAACATACAGTCTTAAGACCTATCTTTTCTCTCTCTTTCTATTAAACTCCTCCCCAGTTGCCAGGACTCCATAACGTTCCATCCAATTCTCCCTGGAGCTGTTCTTTTCTTTTATTCTGTTCTTTAATTAATTTTATGGTGGCCTGCAATAAGGCTTTCTGTTTATAATCCTGACTCATGTGAAATAAATGCTCTAGTTGTTCAATCGTCCATTCTTGGTTAGATTCAGACATGTCCTTCCTCCTTTAATCCTCATAGTTATCGATGTGCAGGCGAAGTTCATCCAATTCCATCCGGTTATCTTCAATTAATTCAACCACTTCCTCTAATATAAAGGAGGCTTGATCTTCTGGCAGAGTTTCTAAATTGGTTTGATCAAGTTCTTTCAGAAGCCATTCTTCGCGTGACTTGAGTGAATCGGGATTTTTCATACTTAAATATTGGCGGTACTGGATAAGAAGGTCCATCTTCTCTTCTTCCGTTTTATACGGAAACTGGAAAATGGTGAGTGGTTTAACATAGTCCATGCCCACTTTTTTAGCCATAGCCTGAAAAGGTTTGGTTAATTCACTGATGCTGAAGCCTTCTGCTCCGCCTGTTTGATAGTCTTTTTCTGGGAGTCCGATAACAAGAACCATCCCAAAGTCTTTTCCGTTTAGTTTATCTCCTCTGTATCCAAAAGCAAAGTGTTCGGTTAAAACGTCATCCTGCCATTTTTTCAGTAATGGGGGCGAAGAATACCAATAGAAAGGAAATTGAAACAAAATACGGTCATATTGGCGAAGCAAGGCCTGTTCTGCTTTTACATCAATCTTTCCATCCGGGTATCTTCCTTCCAAATGATGCAGCGTCACATCGGGTAAATCATCCACCGCTTGCACCAGGAACTGCTGGCTGCCGGACTCTTCTAATTCTGGATGAGAAATAATCACTAATGTTTTCACTTCTTCACTCCTTTCATCCACTGATAAATATCTTCTGCTGTCTCTTCCGGTTTTTGTTCTGTATTGTTTAGTTTAAGATAGTGTACCATCGGCAGACGGTTCTTGACTTCTCCTTCGAAAGAGTTTAACCGATGCTTTTCATAACTCGTCAGTAATTCATTTTCTGAAAAGGCCAGGTTTCTTTTAGACGGTTTGGCTTTCAAACGGTCTTCGTGTTTGTTTCTTGAAAGTCGTTCATTTAAATTTGCTTCAAGCTCTACAAAGTAAAGGTTCGCGTTCGCTTTATGGAAAAGGGCAAGCCACTCTTTTAATACTTGCCAGTCCGACTCCAAATCAAAGGCAACGACGACGGTAAAAATAATACCCTTTACTTTGTTTGTGTGTTTATTTTCCACAAAGGCTTTGAATAACTCTGTCCTGACTAATTCAGATAGCCTGAAGGTTTCAGCTGTATAGTCCAAAAAGTCAGCAAACAGATCGATGGTCTGGTGGTTATAGAGTAATTTGGCGTCGAGTTTCTTTTCTAATGCTTGTCCCACCGTCATTTTTCCGACTGCTTGGGGGCCGGCTAATATAATAAAGTCCATGTCATCACCTTTTTAGTCTTCCATCATATTTAAAAATAAATCATAGATTTCTTTATGCTTGCGCTTGAGAGATAGTGGGCGGTAGGTTTCTTTGTTTAAAAAGGCATGCTTGGTTTCGCCCAGACAACGGATTTCACCTGTTGCTTTGTCCCTTATTTCATAAGAGACGATAAGCTTAACGCCTGTAAATTCGGTGATTTTCGCTTCGATTTCTACTGTGTCCCCAAAGCGCGCCATTGTTTTGTATTCAGAATAGACAGATAAGACGGGGACGACGATGCCTTCTGCTTCCATTTGGGCGTATCCAAAGTTCATTTCCTCCATTAGATAGGTTCTAGCTTCTTCAAACCATTTGATATAATTTGAGTGGTGAACGATTTACATTTGATCTGTTTCATAGTATTGTACTTTATGTAACCAGTTAGTCATAAATTGTCCTTTCTTCTATCTATATTTGTTTAATAGTGTAGCATAAATCCATTGATTTATGGTAAAATCAATACGAATAAACTTGTGTAAAGTATCACTTGATAGGTAAGGAGGAGTAACATGAATGAAAAAGTGGGAGCAGTTTTAGGCTGGGTCGCTATCTTAGCGGCTGTCGTGGGATTTTTCTGGCAACCCTATATTATGGGAGGCGCAGCGATTGTGCTTGGTATTGTAGGCTACTTCATGAAAGCAAATATTACACGTATGAGTATCACTGCAGTAGGTTTAGGCGTTGTCGCTATTCTGTTCGGAAGTGTGACTTATTAATTAAGAAACAGGCAAAGGGTTTGAATTCTACACCCCTTGCCTGTCTTTTTATTTAAAATGAGATAAGCTTGTTTCTTTTATTCTTTCATCTATTTTCTCTTTCCAGTAACGGCTGTCTTCTTCGCTCCAGTCGCGCTCTTTCGCAAATATATCCAGAACCTTCTCTTTTAAGTCAATCATTTTCTGAATATCAAATAAAAGAGAGTCCGTTCGTCGGGCAAAGAAATCTTCTGGTGTCATAACCATTTCATGCTCCAAGGCATAAGCCAGCTGCAAGGCATCACTCAGCGGCATGTCAAAGGTCTTCGCTTTATCTGCCAAAGCATATAATTGGTCTACATTCGATCCGTACCAATCCGCTAATGCATCTGCCTCTTTTTCAGATAAGCCAATTGACAGACCCTCTTCTCTTTTTGACTGAATGAAAGCTGAAAAATCACTGAGGTCGCCTATGTCTCCTCCAGATAAGGGAATGGTCTTAGTGTCTACTGGTTCAAATGACAGAGATTTTTTCTCCCATTCTTCATCTATCGTCTTAAACACATCTTCAGCCATTCGTCTGTAGTCTGTCAATTTTCCTCCCGCAATCGTGACCAAGCCATCGCTTTCTACAAATACATCGTGCCCTCTTGAAATACCGGAAGGGTCATCATTATTTTCATCCTGGATTAAAGGGCGTAAACCAGACCAACTGGATTCAATATCTTCCCTTGTGAGATTTACCTTATCAAATCGGTGATTTACTGCTTTCAATAAATACTCTATATCTTCTTCCGTCACTTCCGGGTCTTCATACGGTCCTTCAAATGGCGTGTCTGTTGTCCCAAAGTAAGTTTTATTGCCTCTTGGAATAATAAAAATCATCCGATTGTCTTCTTGTCCCGTGTCTGTATAAATCGTGCGATTCACTGGCAGTTTATCCCGATCAACTACGAAATGCACACCTTTTGTGGGATACATTTTCTGTTCGGTTTCTCCTGCTGTTTGTTTACGCACTTCATCTGACCAAGGACCCGAAGCATTCACTATGACTTTAGCATGAATATCAAAGGTTTCTTCTGTTAAGATATCTAGCGCCTTAATCCCTATTAATTGATTGGTTTCATCATATAAAAAATCTACTGCTTTGACATAATTCGTTAATACAGCACCCAATTCATGGGCTTTTTTAATGATCTCGATAGTTAAACGGGCATCATCGTTGGTGTAATCCAAGTAAAAGCCACCAGAGACTAAGCCGTCTTTTTTCAAAGCGGGTTCCTCTTCTAAAGTACTTTCTTTGTCTACCATGTAATGAGTCCACTCTTCATCTACTTCTGCCAAGTAGTCGTACAAATGAAGCACTACTTTTGCAGAAAACTCATTAAAGGAAGCTCCCGGTTCGTCATATACAGGCATGAGCATATAAGACGGTTGAACGACATGGGGGGCATTTTTTCCAATGACTGTTCGTTCTTTCGCTACATCCGCTACTAACTCCACGTCAAATTGCTTTAAATACCTCAATCCTCCGTGAACGAGTTTGGTTGAACGACTACTAGTGCCTCCCGCAAAATCCTGCATCTCCACTAAGCCCACTTGACTGCCTCGAGCGGCTCCATGGAGAGCTATCCCCGCACCGGTTATGCCCCCTCCAATGACAAGTAAGTCCAGCTCTTCATTCTTTAATTTATTTATATTCTCTTTACGCGTTTGAGCCGAAAATGCCATTCCTTTATCAACGCCTTTCCTATCATAATTTATACGTCGTCTCTAACGTCTTCTTTTTCTTTGCCTTGTTCTCTATTCACTTTTTTAGGTTTAAATTTGAATTCCTGAGTCGCTCTGACAGCTTCTTGCCAGCCGGCATATAGGTCTTCCCTTCTTTCTTCCTCCATGGTCGGCTCAAACGTAGCCGATTTATCCCATTTTTCTTTTATTTCTTCCAAGTCACTGAAGAAACCTGTTTCTAGACCGGCTAGATAAATGGCACCTAAAGCCGTGGTTTCCATAATTTTAGAACGTTCGATGGTCGTATTTAAAATGTCAGCCTGGAACTGCATCAAGAAGTCATTCATACTGGCTCCACCGTCTACACGCATCGTTTCTGTTTTCAATCCAGCGTCCTTATTCATCGCATCCACGACGTCACGCGTCTGATAAGCAAGGGATTCTAATGTTGCTCGAATAAAGTGTTCTTTTTCAGTCCCTCTTGTTATTCCGAAAACAGCTCCTCTGGCATCTTGATCCCAGTAAGGCGCACCTAAACCTGTGAACGCAGGGACGACATAGACATCATCCGTAGAGTCTACCCGTTTTGCATATTCTTCCGTTTTTGCTGCATCATGGAACATGCGAAGCCCGTCTCTTAACCATTGAATAGCTGAACCCGCAATAAATATAGCTCCTTCAAGAGCATAGTACACTTCATCTCCATACCCGTAAGCCAATGTTGTCAGCAAACCGTTTTGAGACTGAATGGGTTCTTTTCCTGTATTCATAATAATAAATGACCCGGTGCCGTAGGTGTTTTTAACCATGCCTTTTTCAAATGCGGTCTGACCGAATAAAGCGGCTTGTTGGTCACCCGCTATACCTGTAATCGGAACTTTAATCCCGTCATCTTTGAAAATAGCTTCCATAGTTTCACCGAAGTAACCAGAAGACGGTTTAACTTCAGGCAACATTTTTTCCGGAATATCTAGAAGGTCTAAAATCTCTTCATCCCACTTCATGTCATAGATATTATAAAGCATGGTCCGACTGGCATTGGAATAATCTGTCGCATGAATGTCTCCGCCGGTCAATTTCCAAAGCAGCCAGGTATCGATGGTTCCAAATAATAACTCGCCTTTTTCAGCTCGTTCTCTAGACCCTTCCACATGGTCGAAGATATACTGGATTTTTGTAGCAGAAAAATAGGAATCAATGATTAAACCTGTCTTTTTATGGATAAAGTCTTTATGTCCATCGTCAATCAGTTTCTGAGCATAGTCAGAGGTTTGCTTAGATTGCCAAACAATAGCTGGATAAATTGCTTCTCCTGTTTCTTTATCCCAAATAACCGTGGTTTCCCGTTGATTGGTGATACCAATACTGTCAATTTCTGACGCATAGAGTCCCGATTCAATCATCACATTGGCGACGACTTGCAAGGTTTTCAGCCAGATCTCATTAGGATCATGTTCAACCCATCCTGGTTCTGGATAAGATTGATTAATCTCTTGTTGAGCGCTCCACTGTATATCGCCTTCTTTATCGAAAATAATTGCCCGCGTACTGGTTGTTCCTTGGTCGATCGCCATAATGTAGTCAGCCATTCTATCACTTCTCCTTTATGCTTATTTGAATTGGCTCTTCTCTTGTTTAAGTATACCATTCACTAAAAACTCTCTTCTACTTAAACGCTTTTCAGTCTTCATTGAGGGAGACCTATATAATATAAAAAAGAAGAGCTTTTCAGCTCTTCTTTTTTGGTTCGTATCAGATTATCTTTCAGGGTACATAGAGGTATTTTGTGTGCCATGTGTTCTAAAGGTTGTATAGACAGCCTCTTGTCGGCTTTCTTCCGCTTCAACCATGACAACAATTTTATCGTCTTTCAGATACTGCTCATATTCTTTAGCTTCTTCTTCTGGCATGCCTGCACCGACTAAAGCACCGACAATACCTCCGCCACCAGCACCTACTCCTAGACCTGCTAGTGTACTGGCTAAAGGACCGGCTGCTACAAGTGGACCAATACCAGGAATGGCAATGAGTCCGACCTCAGCAATTAAACCAGCAATACCACCTAGGACACCACCGGATAAGGCACCTAAACCAAGACCTTTACCAGCGTTCTTCCCTCTTCCTTCGTTGTCTCCGTCCACATCTAAGTCCATGTCATCTTGTACTTTGTCTGCTTGGTCATCATCTTTAGCAAAGACAGAGTTGTCGTCTTTTGCGTATCCCTGCTCTTGTAATTCTGTGATAGCTTTCTCTGCTTCTTCTGCCGTATTAAAGACTCCACCAATTAACTTTTTATCCATTATATCAAACTCTCCTTTATTCTAATTGACCGTTCTAGCTAAGCTACGATCGTTCATTTAGGAATAAATGGAATCATCTCCTCGTTTCGTTTCTAATATTACTGTAACGAATGAGATTTAATGTGTCAAAAGATAGACTTTCTCTTATTCACCTTATTCGTATCCATTTGTCATTCAGTCTGTCTTAAAGACTTTGAGTTCATCGGTTGGTGCAAATCCGAAACATGCTTACGGCTCAATAAATAGAGCGAACAACAATTAATGAGATGCAAATAGGCTTTGCGTCTCAATAAATAGAGCCAACTACAATTAATGAGGTGCAAATAGGATTTGCGGCCCAATAAATAGAGAGAACAACAATTAATGAGGTGCAAATAGGATTTGCGGCCCATTAAATAGAGCGAACGACAATTAATGAGGCACAAATAGGGGTTGCGGCTCAATAAATAAAGCGAACAACAATTAATGAGATGCAAATAGGGATTGCGTCCCAATAAATAGAGTTAACGATAATTAATGAGGTGCAAATAGGATTTGCGGCCCAATAAATAGAGCCAACTACAATTAATGAGGCGCAAATAGGGTTTGCGGCTCATTAAATAGAGTTAACAACAATTAATGAGGCGCAAACACAAGAAGTCAGTCATTTTTTAAGTAAGATAACTTCCCAGTGACGTTAATTTTATTTCTTAATCGAGAGCAAAAAAAGAACACACTGTTTGAAGTGTGTTCTTTTACTGAATACTATTAGTCGTTCATTACGGCTTGGTTAGCTGTAATAATGGCTGTTTTGTAAACATCTTCTTCCACACAGCCACGTGATAAATCGGAAATAGGTTTGTTTAAGCCTTGTAAGATTGGACCAACGGCTTCAAAGTTTCCAAAACGCTGTGCAATCTTGTATCCAATATTTCCTGATTGTAACTCTGGGAATACAAAGACGGTTGCTTCACCAGCCACAGTTGAATCAGGGGCTTTTTGTTGAGCAACTGTTGAGACGAATGCCGCATCAAATTGCAATTCGCCATCAATATCAAACTCAGGTGCTAATTCTTTAGCGATACGTGTCGCTTCCTGTACTTTTTCGACTTCAGGCGATTTTGCTGATCCTTTAGAAGAGAAACTTAACATCGCTACCTTAGGGTTAATACCGAACATTTTAGCTGTACGCGCACTTTCCACTGCAATCTCAGCTAAGACTTGAGCATCGGGATCCGGATTGATTGCACAGTCTGCGAAGATATACTTCTCTTGACCACGACCGCGTAACATAATAAAGGCACCAGACGTACGGCTGACACCAGGACGGGTTTTAATAATTTGTAAAGCTGGTCGAACGGTATCTCCTGTTGAATGAACAGCTCCACTGACTAAACCATCAGCTTCATCCATGTAGACAAGCATCGTTCCAAAGTAGTTGACATCTTTCAACTGTTCTCTGGCTTGTTCTTCTGTCGCTTTTCCTTTACGACGTTCAACAAAAGCGTCCACCATCTCATCGTATTTTTCATAAGTTTCAGGGTTCACAATTTTAATGTCTGTTAAATCGTAACCGTGAGATTTAGCTGCAGTTTGGACTTCTTCTTCATCTCCAACTAAAATAGGCACCAATATTTCTTCATGATGCAAGCGTAAGACCGCTCCTAATATACGCTCATCTGTGGCCTCTGGGAAAACTATTTTTAAATTTTTCCCTTTAATTTGACTAATTAGCTGTTCTCTTAATTCCACTATATATCCCTCCAAGGATTTTTCTTTACAACACTACATATCATACCACTTTTTTTCATAAAATGCACAGAACTACAGTTATTTATCGTAGTAGTCACTTGGATTTACAGGAAGTTCCCAGTCAACTGGCTCATGGCCTAGTTCAATTAATGCTTCATTTGTTCGTGAAAAGGGGCGTGAGCCGAAGAAGCCTCTGTTAGCTGATAAAGGACTTGGGTGAACAGAAGTCAATACAACGTGTTTAGATTCATCTATCCTATCTCTGTTCTTCTTTGCAGCATTTCCCCATAAAAGAAACACCATCGGCTTTTCCCGTTTATTTAGGGCCTGAATAATTTCATCAGTGAAAACTTCCCATCCTTTTTTACGGTGGGAATAGGCTTCTGCTTTCCTTACCGTCAATACAGCATTTAAAAGAAGCACCCCTTCCTTTGCCCATTTTTCCAAATACCCATGCTCAACGGGTGGGATGCCTAAATCTGATTCTAACTCCTTATACATATTACGTAAAGACGGTGGGACTTTTACACCGGGCTGAACGGAAAATGCCAATCCGTGCGCTTGGTTTTCTCCGTGATAGGGGTCTTGTCCAAGAATCACAACTTTTACTTCTTTATAAGGAGTCCACTCAAAAGCCGTCCATAAGTCAGCCATTTGAGGGTAAACCGTTTGGGTCGCATACTCTTCTTTTAAAAATTCTCTTAGTTGCTGATAGGATGATTGCTCAGCTGCTTTTTTTAATATAGGCTGCCAATCATTGGTAACGGGTATAGACATGTTAAACCTGCTTTCCTATTAAATTTACAGTTATATGACTGTTATTTTTACATATTTTTGGTATCCTAGTGTAGGATGATGATTTTGAAAAATTAAACAAAGGAGCAGTATTGAATGATTAAACTCATTGTTTCAGATATGGATGGAACATTACTAAATGAAAATGTCGATATTTCCGATGCCAACCTCTCAGCGATTAAAAAGGCACAACAAGAAGGCATTCACTTTGCGATTGCGACAGGACGCGATTTTCCGATGGCGGATTTGTATCTCAGAGAATATGACTTTTCATGTCCTCTTATTTTGTCAAACGGAGCCCAGTTTTATGATGAAAAAGGGCAAAATGTATACAACCGTGGCCTGGATAAAAAATATGTTCGCCAAATGCTTGAGATGATTAATGGCAATCCGGCCCTTCATGTCGAGCTAGTTACCACAGAAGGTGTGTACTCTGACAGTAAAGAAAATCGTTCAGATATGCTCGCTTATATGTTATCAGATTTAAACCCGGATATCACTTTTGAAGAGGCGAAGGAAAAAGCAGGCGACCGTATAGATGAAATGGAAATCTTTTTTGTCGATCGTTTAGAAGATGTTGTAGACGATGAATCCTCTGTTATTTTAAAATTAACCGTGCATACGTTAGAAGGAACGGAATTACTTGAACCCGTTAAAGAAAAATTATATGACTCTATTCCTGACTTAGCTATCACGTCTTCAAGTGCTAAAAACTTGGAGATTAACCACGTAGACGCTCAAAAAGGGATTGCTGTTTCTCAGTTAGCGAAAGAGTTGGGCTTGAATTCGAGTGAAGTCATGACAATTGGAGATAACTTGAACGATGTCTCTATGCTTGAATGGGCAGATTATTCAGTAGCGGTGGAAAATGCCGCTCCAGAAGCGAAAGTAGCAGCTAAGTTTCAGACGTCCAGCAATAGAGATAACGGTGTAGCGGAAGCTATTTCAAGAGTGTTAAATAAATCTATTTATGAAGAACAATTACAGAATTAATGTGTTATGTGAAGTGGATACTACCGTGTCCACTTTTTTATTTGCAGCCATCTCACCCTTTAAAAGCTAAAAAAGACCAAACACTGTTTTTAGTGTATGGTCTGTTTCGGTTTATTGAGATTCAATCCAAGGTGGCAATAAAGAGAGTGATTGAATTAACTGTTCATTCGCTTGTTTGTCTGCCAAACGTTTTTCTCGACGTTGCTTGTATCCTTTTGCAACCATTACTTCCTCATGAGCTTCAGGCACAATTTCTGGTAACGAATAATCTGAATCTTCCAATACAACAAATGTGAGAAATGATGTTGCCCCGATATAACGCTCTCCAGTCACCAGGTCTTCGCCTAATACTTTTGTGAATACTTCAACGGATCGCGTTCCAGCTCCTGTCACAAATGTTTCAACACAAACGGAATGACCTATCTTTATGGGATGCACAAAGTGGAGTTCATCCATGGATGCCGTCACGATAGACTGGCTGCGGGTGAAGCGGGACACGGAGATGGATGCTGTATCATCAATCAGACTCATAAGCCGTCCCCCAAATAAGGTGTGGTGATTATTCAAATCAGACGGCAGGACACGATGCGTTTGAACCACTCGTGTCTCATTACAGGTCATCTGTTTTTTACTTTTCATTCTTTCCCTCCAAAAAATTGGTATCCTCACTGATTATCTCTATAAAACGATGCGTAAAATCAGCGGTAAAGCCCCATAGAAACTGATTAGGCAGGCGATAAAAAGGGACTTTATGTTTTCGTTTGCCAAATTTATATTTTTTACCATTAGATATCAATTCAAACGGAAAGTCATGATTGTATTCCGTTTTTAAGGTAACCGTATGGTACTCCGGCTCATTTTCTTTTAAATACCTTAAAGGAATCGTAAAGACGGAAGCCACTTCTTCATTCGGCTGTAATTGGTCGGGATTGATATGCTTCAATTCTCCTACAAAGCACCGAATGTGATGGGACTGGTTAAATATGAAATCTATTTCACCATATACCTCAATAGACTCTTTAGAGACATTTAGTTCTTCCATTGTTTCTCTAACCGCAGCCTCTTCGAAACTTTCTCCCTCTTCTACTGCCCCTCCAGGAAAGGAAGTCTCTCCAGGTTGAGAGATATGATTGCTTCTCACCTCATATAAAACATGCCATTCCTCATCCACCTTCACAAGAGGAAGAAAAACAGCAAACGTTCGCTGTTCACCAATGGGTTGAGCCTGGTGCTTTTCAATTCTGCGTTTAATCTTTTCCAGCATAGTCTTCCTCCTCTGCAAAGCAGGTGTTATTTAAACACTTTAAAACGGGTGTCGTCTTCTACATAGTTTTTTTCTGAAACCTCTTCTTCAATGGAGCCAATAGCCAGCTGACCACGCAGCTTCCATTTCTCTGGCAGATTCCATTCTTCGCGAACAAACTCATCTACTAATGGGTTATAGTGATGGAGGCTGGCACCGATATCTTCCTGTGCTAAAGCGTTCCAAATGTTCGTTACCATAATGCCGTGATTTTGTTCTGACCATGGACGGAACTCGGCTTTAAATAATGGTATTGTGCTCTCTTGGTTTTCAATAATCTCATAATCTTCAAATAATAAGAGTGTACCAAAACCTGCTTTTAAGTGTTTGATTTTGTCTTGAGTCATTGGCCAGCGCTCTTCAGGCGTCACCGGCTCTAAAATCGCCAACGTTTCATCCCAAAAGTATCGTGCTGATCCTCAAACAAGAAGACAATACGTTGAGTCTGAGCATTCATCGCTGTCGGACTTTCTCTTACGACATCTTTGACTAATGACACTATCTGGTCACTTGATAAAGAAACATTTTTACCTAATTTTCTTATCGATCGTCTTTTCTTTATTCTTTCTACATATGACATGATTCATTCTCCTCTACTTTGCTAAACTATTATCCATCATATCATATCTTAAAAAAAGAATAGTCAGCTTTCTTTGAATCCTTTTACCCATTCCGCAATGGTTCCATCAAACACTTCTGTAAAGAAAGCATCCAACGGTGTGCCGCCTTTGTTGACGAGAATACTCTTTTGACCTTGATAATCATAGATGAGCCCGGCTGCCGGATAGACATTTAAACTGGTTCCCATAACGAGTAAAATATCCGCTTGTCTTATCGCTTCTATACTTTCATAGATGATCCTTTGATCCAAGGCTTCCCCGTATAACGTAATGCCTGGTCTCACTGGCTCGTTATTCACTGTCATTAGTCCGTCTTTTTCCTCTATTAAAGAAACATCCACACTCTTTCCTGTTTTATCTACAAAAGTAAGAGCATTGCCGTGGACTTCAAGAACGCGACTGCTTCCCGCTTTTTGGTGTAAACCGTCTATATTTTGAGTGATGATAGTGACATCTAGCCCTTTGTCTTCCAGCTCTTTTAAAAAAAGGTGCCCGCTGTTCGGTTGAGCCTGTGAGTGCACTAGTTTTTCATTATACACTTCATAAAATTCCTTTGGATACTGTTCAAAGAAATCAATGCTAATTACTTCTTCTATAGGGATATTCCGCTTCGTTTTTTCATTGTATAGTCCTTCTGACGATCTGAAATCAGGAATACCGCTATCGGTAGATATGCCTGCACCCGTGATGACAGCCACTTTTTGTCCTGGTTCAAACCATGAGTATACATTTTTATTATCCATTATCTATTCTTCCTCTCTCAGACATTTACTTCTCTTTATTCATTATACTGAAAACAGACCTCTACCGCATATATGAGAGAGTTTCAACTTGTAGGGTAACATTTTTCCTCCTCTATTCGTTCTTTCTATAGAGAGGAGGTGGTAAAATGACCCCGACAAGCGACTTATTTTCATCGGTGATTGATATGATAGCCAATGTAGGGTTTCCCATCTTCATTTCGCTATTCTTGTTGCACCGAATGGAAACAAAAATCGATGCAGTCGTCAAGGCATTGAATGAGCTGACAACTGTCATGTCGAGCAAGCATACGATGTAAAAAAGTCTCAAAAAATACACTCCCAAACTAATGTGAACTATATGTTCAGTAGCGGGAGTGTATTTTCTATATAATTATTCAAGCTAGCACTTAGGGGAAAATCTTTGAAAAATTTTTGTCCTCGTTTCTTTTATATAAGCATTCGATTAATTTGAGGTGGACAAGAAAAGTAGTTTCGTAAACCTACTTATTGATTCCCATAAACATTAAAGACATCTTCTCTTATTGAACTATATTTATTTGCCTCGCTGTCGGAAAGAAAATCGTAGGCCTTAATCTCTTCATAAGTATAAAATGACTGAATGGATTGGTTTAATACTTCTTTTTCTAGATGATACTTCCCAAATCCCATATAATTGAGCATCCAGATGTCTTCACCGGAGTCCTGTAAAAAGAATATGTATTCTTCTTCTGGTTCTAAAGGTACATAATGACCAACGGGCTCAACCCCCTCATCCGTTAGCCTATAAGGCTCAGCAACAACTAAATGGCTTTCATTATAATCGCCATCAAATACTTCCAAAACATCTACTTCTGTTAGGGTAGAGGCTATATCTCCTCCCTCAATGTACTCACCAAATGACTGAATACCTAAAACTTTTCCTTTAATAACCAAATCAGAATTTTGTTCGATCTGATTTAAATTATTCGGCACTGGATAGGAAGCGGAAAGCTGATTTTGAGATATCGCTTGATTACTTTCCAAAAAAACATAGTCACCATCAGAAGAATCAACTGTATTGCATCCAGTTAGAAAAAATAGTGCTACAGGTAGTAAACTCATTAGTTTTTTCATTTTCTAAACCCTCCTCACTATCTCCAAGTTGAATTGTCTCGCTCATTAACACCTAGACTTTTCATACTGATTTTGCTAGCTGTTCTCATAACACTATAAATTCCGGGCCGTTAGTGACGCACACCTCAAGCATGGCCAACTTCGTGCATTCCTAGTTAATTGAAATGAGACGTTTGACGTCTATTTATTTCGCTAATCCCTTTCACCTGACTACAAGTATTTTTGCTACAATATTTACGATTACATCAATTTTAAAATTTCAAATTAACTTCACTCCTTTCTGCATAATTTATATTATTTTAATGATTCATTAGCACCACCATTTTTTCATTATGTGATTATATGGTAAGCGCATTCAAAAGTCGTTATTTTAAATCTACTGATTCTACGTGCTGCTGTGTTAGTATTCTTATCTTTCTAATACATGGTTAGCCTATTGAGCACTTACTTCATTATATATAATTTTACAATTGCTGTCACTAAACATATAAATTCACTACTTTTTTTAAAATTAAAAATATGTTATATACTTTTTCACTAGTGTTGCATTAAAACATTTAACTGTTTCATGACATAAAAAAGTCCTTTATAATAGGGTTGGAT
>NZ_BAAACW010000052.1:531-3250 GCF_039521845.1 Alkalibacterium iburiense | reverse complement strand
TCATATCATGAGAATGAGTTTATTTACCATAGTGATCAACCGTATGATGAAAAATTACAAGTCATCCTTTTGGATGCTTTCGGATTGAAAGAAACGTTTGAATCCACATTAAAAGAGGATACAGACTTTCAACTTCTTTGTCGTGTCATCAATGACCAAACAACAACAGATGAGAATGGTCATGTTTCTCTAAAAAAGGGTAAAGAGATCAGTCCCACAAGTCTTCAAACACCGGTTGAACCAGAGGCTACATATCGTTATAAATCGGGGAAACATCACAAAGGTTATGTCGCAAATATTGTCGAAACGGTTGATGAAAAACTATCCTTCATCACGCAATATTCTTTTGATGCCAACGTACAAAGTGATGTTCATTTTGCCTATGAAACAATTGAAAGACTAGGCAAACAGGACGAGCCAACAGTTCTTGTAGCTGATGGGGCTTATGATTCTGAAGACGCAAGAAATTTGGGTGAAATCAATGGGATTGATCTCGTAAATACTGAATTAAAAGGGCGCTCACCGAATCCTGCTTACGCAGGAATTATCATTGATGAAGAAAAAGATACGGTCGAACTTCCCGATGGGTTAAAAGCCCAATCGGTGAGTTATTATGAGGAAACAGACATGTATCGAGCCGTCTTTGATAAAGCGGACTGTTCCTCGGATAAACAGAATGCCTATGGCATGATGAAAGAACAAAAGACAACAAAAGTTTTAATGATATCACCCAAAATGGTTCATCGAGCCAATCAAGCAAAACATATGAAGTCGAAAGAATTCCTCCAATATACTTATTTCAGAAACGGAGTGGAAGGCATTCCTTCTGTTCTTCGGCGTGCTTACAATGTCGACCGAATCCCCTTCAGGGGACGAGTGCGCAAAAAACACAGTCTTGGAATTAAAATCATGGCAATAAACGCCAAAAGAGCCATCAAATATCAACAAAATCAAGAAAAAGTGGTGGCATAAAAAGGAGCCCCTCTTTCATTTTTAAAAACTTTATACTTTTGAGCATTTCATCTTGTTTAAGTGCTTAAAATTATGGAGTTTCGACACCATAACCATAATCTGCCTAAAGATAAAGCTTTTATTTTTTCTTATAAGATTGAAGAGCATCTCAGTGTATTAGATAGAACTAACTTTTCTCAACAAAATAAACAAAAGCAGCTCATACACTTACTTATGCAGCATCATCAAGAGAATTACCGTTCAAATGAATTACCGACCTATGAATATTCAGATCTAAAAAAAGGGATTTATTGTCCAGAGTGCTTTTCCTTTGAACACACAAATACACTTAGAAATCGAACCTGTCAATGTGGATTCAAAGAGACGATTGTTGAAGCGTTGGTTAGAAGCATAGAAGAGAACAGTGTTCTTTTTCCAAATGATAAAATAACTGTGTCAGTAGTTTATGACTGGCTTGATAAGGAATACGACAAACAAAAGATTCAAAGAACGCTTAAAAATCATTTTCAGGTAAAAGGAGAAAATAAAGGAACGTATTACTGTTAAACCAAGAGGACAGAAGCCGTCAGACGGCTTCTTACATTATTAAGAACCTAAAAAAGAAGAGACCGCATCATTCGAGTAGTCTAAAGCATTTAGTATGAGGCTGAAATGTCGTTACGCCCTTATACGGAGATTTTTGAAGAAGTGGAGTGATGGGGAAACAGCTGAACTGTATCATACGAGTATTTATAAACCTTTGGAGTGAGGCGGAAAGACGTTTCCCCGTCATACGAGTACTTAGAAAATAGCGGAATGAGTCTGACTCTCTTTACCATCAAAAAAAACACCAAAGCAAAGAGGTCAGAAGCCGTCAGTCGACTTCTTTCATTGTCAAGAGCTAAAGAAAGAAGAGACCGCATCATTCGATTGGAGTAATTCATTTGGTATGAGGGGAAAATGACGTTACACCCTCATACGAGGAGTATTAAATAGGTGGAGTGATAGGGAAACGGCCGAACTGTATCATATGAAAACTTATAAACCTTTGGAGTGAGGCAGAAAGATGTTTCCCAATCATACGAAGACTTTACTATCAGTCGTATGAGGTGCAAGGATTCATTAAGCCTCAAACACTCAAGCAAAAAGAAAAAAGTAGCCGAATAGGTCGGCTACTTTAACTTTAATCTATTTATTTCATTGAACGTTCGTCAGGAATAACATTGTTTAACATTTTCCGAAAGAAGTCTCCCGCTTCTAAACGTAGTGAAAGCGGGAGATGAATTTCGGTCAAGCGGTAGCATGAAATCATTTCTTAAGACCTTTTCTTATTAGTTCGAGGATAGCCGACGTCCTTGTCGTCAGTCCATTTTGTTTTCGGTATGCGTCTACTTTTTCTAAGATAACTTTTGGCATACGTATTTCTACGCGCTCTTTGTCAGACATGTGCTCACCTCCAACTTGATTGTACGGTATTTTTTCGGTATAATCAAGTTGCAAACCATGCAAAAGAGGAGGTGACAGATATGCTGAAAGCCTACAAATACCGACTTTATCCAACGCAGGCTCAGAAAGAGTATTTCGCAAACTGTTTTGGCTGTGTCCGCTTCATCTATAACCAAATGCTTAGCGACAAAATCGACCACTACAAAGAAACGAAGCAGATGCTCAAAAATACACCGGCTCAATACAAAAAAGACTTTCCTTTCTTGAAAGAGGTCGATAGTTTAGCTTTATCGAATGCCCAACAGAATTTAGAAAGAGCCTA
>NZ_BAAACW010000052.1:0-455 GCF_039521845.1 Alkalibacterium iburiense | reverse complement strand
AACAACCAAGGCGGAAATATCCGAATTGAAGAGAAAAAAATCAAACTTCCAAAAATCGGTTTCGTGAAGCTGAACCAACACCGTCCATTTGAAGGCATCATCAAGTCGTGCACGATTTCCATGAACAAATCTGGAAAGTATTTTGTCTCCATTTTGGTAAAATCAGAAGACAAAGAAGCAGAAGCTGCCGAACGGAAAATAGGGATTGATTTAGGTATTTCCGATTTCGCTATCACTACCAATGACTTAGGTGAGACAGAGAAGCACAAAAATCCAAAACATCTGTACAAATCAGAAAAGAAACTCAAAAAAGCGCAGCGTTCGTTGTCCCGCAAACAAAAAGGCGGGAAAAACCGCACCAAAGCCCGCTTGAAAGTGGCGAAAAAGCACGAAAAAATTGCCAATCAACGGAAGGATTTCTTGCATAAGCTATCGAAGAAGATTACGGACGAAAA